>CAZXHW010000230.1:0-10174 GCA_964639915.1 uncultured Heliomicrobium sp. | reverse complement strand
ACGCCGAAGCCAGCTTGTCGGCTGCACCGGGGAAGGGAAGGTGATCGGCAATCAGCAGCAACGCGCCGCCTTCATTGACCCATTCGCGCACGGCGGCAACTTCTTCATCGGTGAAGGCAGACGGGTTCGGCGGCGACCAGTTGTCCTTGTTACTTTCGTTCAGGGCATTAGCGATGACCAGAATTTTTCCCTTGCTCAGGCTCTCTTTGCTGAACTTCGCCGCCGAAGAATTAACAACATATCCATCGCGACGCAATAGATCGGCAAAAGTTTGATAGCGACCTGAAGCGGTGTGAAAGTTGAAATGTGCTTCGTCCACCAACACAACCGCGCCTTTGCCTTCAGCGAACGCAGGTTTTTCGATTTTGGGTTTGAAATCCGGATCGGGGACTTGCTGTGCGCGAACCGTGAGCGAAAAACAAACCAGCAGCAGAAAAAACAACGTGGTTTTTTTCGGCATAAAGCTCCTTTTTGTAGTTGAGTCGCAGGAAAGAATGCACGGTCAATGGTCGGCGCGGATTTGAGCATACGCGCCAAGACCAGTCAATTTCAGAGCCAGACGAATTCCTTCGCTTCTCAGGCAGCTTTTTCCACCGTCGAACCTAATGGCAATTGAATTTCAACGATGGTGCCGTTGTTCGGCTGGCTGTGAAATTCGACTTTGGCTGCTGGACCGTAAAAATGCTCCAGCCGCTTTTCGATATTGGCCAGTCCAACGCCTCGTCTTCGTCCTTGCTCAAAACTCTCTTTGCTAACGCCGGAACCTGTGTCAGTAACTGAGATATGAAGGGATGGTGAAGCGGCACCGTTTTTCAGCCTTGCTGAGACAATGACTTCGCCGCCAGCTTTGCGCGGAGCGATGCCGTGTTTGATGGCATTTTCCACCAGCGGCTGAATAGTGAGCGGAGGGATTCGCAAAATCCGAAGCTCCGGGGAAACGTCAATTGTGATTTGCAGCCGTTCTTCAAATCGCGCCCGTTCGATGGCCAGATACGATTCGATCAAATCCATTTCCTCGCCCAGGGTGACCAGCTCGCCGCTTGGCGCGCGCAAAACGGCACGCAGCAATCCGGTCAGCCGCATCAAGGTTTCCAAGGCGCGTTCCGGAGCAGTTTGAATCAGATAGCTGATGGTAGTCAGCGCATTGAACAGAAAATGTGGATTGAGCTGCGCTCTGAGTGCTCGAAGTTCGGCTTCGGTGGCAAGCTTGCTAATTTCCTGTTCGCGCAAATTTCGTTCAAAGCGTTCCTGAGTAACGCGGACGGTGTCAATTCGTCGCGCCAGTATTAAAGCTACGGCTTCCAGCATCGCCGTGTCGTCGGAAAGCAATTGCCGCCCTGCGGAAAGTTCGCCGATGACCAGTGAATAAAGCGGTGGTTCGTGCGTGGGAATCAACACCGTGGCGGCTGGCAATCGCAGCCGTCCGGTGCGGCGGCTGCCTTCACTTTCCTGTTCGGCTACGCGAACCAACTGGTTTGGCAGCAACAAGCCTGATCCGTTTTCAAGAATTGGATTTTCGGGCGTCCAATCCGCTTCGCTGATTTGCCAGCGAACTTCTTTGGCATTCAGCGCCGGGGCCAGCCGTTCAGCAGCCAGCTTGAAAATTTCCTCTTCATCATCGCTCAAGGCAATGACGCGCGCGGTTTCGTCCAGCAATTTCTGGTAATCGGCTCGACGCAAGACAACAGTGTCAACAAACCAGACAATCCAGCCGCGCAGGTACGGGTAAATTAGCGCGGTTCCCAGCCACAAACCCAGCAGCGCACCGACGGCCACAGGGGGTAAATCGCCGCTTGCGGAACGTGTTCGCAACAGCGGAGCCGCAACTACCACATAAAGTCCAAACGCCAGCACGACAAGCGTTACCAGTGCCAGCGCACGTTTCAAAAAAATATCTGCCAGAGCAAAGCGGTAATCCTGGTAAAGCATTGCCAGCACCAGGGGCAGGGAAGAGTGATGGCCGATCAGTTCAATCAGCCAGGGAGCGTCACCTCTGGTGTGACTGCTCAAGTGCAAAGCCGACACTGCAAAAACGGCTAGCGCGACAACCCACCAGGCTCGTTTCCACATTGGCGACCGCCGTGCGTATATCAACAACGTTACGGTTAAGATGCTGAAGCCGATGGTCAATGCTCGCAGCGCAGTTGGCGAAGGCGTTTCTTTGCCGGTTATTGCGGCATAAAAATGCAGGATGCTGGCGGAAGCGCTGAGCAGGTAGGCAAGCAGGGAAATCGCCTGGGAGCTGCGCCGCCGATCCCACAAAACTGAGTGAACTACGACGGCAGGCAAAAAGCCCAGGGCTGTGAAAATGGCGGAGACAAAAAACGGCGACGGTTCGCCAAGTTTCCAATCGCGCACGCCGTAAATTGCCAAGGCTCCCAAATTCCACAGCAGGCCGAGCAAAGCCGTCGCCAGAAACAACCATTTCACCGAACTTGCGGTGCGCTGGCCATAATCTGTAGGCGAAAACGGGTCCGCCGACCGCACAACCATCACCAGCAACATTGCGTACAGAATTGCGCCGGTGATGAAGCCGAGCAGGTTGACCAGTGCGGCTATGTTTTGGGATTCCATAAAAGTGAAAAGCCGATGAACACAGGCCCAAAACCTGGGCAGGCTATGTTCATCGGCTTGGCAAGCGAAATCTCAGGTTTGGCTTTTGAGATTTATCTTTTATCTGTTGCTCAACACTCTGACTCTGGCGACAAAGGCTCCATTGTTGTCCCGCAGGTTGCCTTCGTTGACGCTCAGGAACAGGATGCCGTTGTGTTTGGCAACGAATTCAGAAGACGTGCCGATGAACTCAAAATCATTGTTGTCATCGCCAATGACTGCGATTAGAGCACCGGTTTTCGCCCCTTGCATCAGCTTGTCCTTGTCCTGCAAGTCCAATCCATCCGGGCCGGTTCGTTTGCCGTCTCCAAGATCAACGTCGCCAATGGCGCTGATGACAATGTGCTGGCCTTTCTGGACGCGGATTTCGCTGCTGGTCCAATCTGCGGCAGCGGCTACGCTGACAGTTTTTTCCGCGATTGTAGCCAACTCGTCTGTCTTGTTTGCGGCAGACGGCGAGGTGTTAGTTGCCGGTGGATCGGCGACGGGCCGGTCAATTGCCGCCGTCGAAGCGCCTCCGGCAGAAATTCCTGTTTCGGGGTTGACGGTTGGCGGTGGGATCGTGCTGCGGCCAGTCATAGATGCTCCACCGGTTTCGGTCGAATCGAACTCGATGCTTTCAATTTCATCAACCGGAATGTCGTGCTGGGAACTGGTGCTGCCAATTCGGACAACAATCGTAAATCTTCGCTGGTTGTATGAAACCACTTTGCCTTTTAACACTGTGCCGTCCCGCAATTTGATTGTGTCTGCAAGGGCTTCAATACCAAACAATGCGAAAGCAGCCAGGCAAAACGCCAAGCTGAGAAAGGTTTTCTTCTTTTTTATACTCACATCTACCTCCCAAGTGGCTAGACCCGCGAATTTGACCATTCGACAGAATTTACAAAACTCGACAAAGATGACCATTCGGTTTGGATTGCTTGGCAGGCAATCCCAATCATCCTGTCTATTCCCATCTGTCTCAAAGGCATCGCGCTTTGACTTAGATCGAACTTGAACTTCCAAGAGGGTAATTACGCCGTAGCTTATAGCATAAATTCTCTGCCTCTAACATCGTGCGCCATCGCAGGTAAAAACCAGGCGATTTGACCTCGGCTTTGTGCCGTATTGAGTTACGGATTGGAACATGGTGAAGAACGCAATTGTGCCACCGAATTCTTTTACAAACTTTATGATCTCTTTTTGGACAGGCCTTGACAATTTTTAAGTCAGCGGAGAATATGCCGCCTCATTTCAAACTCGAAAATTCACAAGCTTTCGAGTAATAAAGCAAGTCTAGGTCACAATTTAACAATTAGTTTTTGCGAGGTGGAGGTCTTCGTTATGCCACAGCTCTTCCACCGCGGAATGAACACGCTTGCGCGACTGAGCATCGGAGTTGGATTGCTGGTTGCTGGCGGCGGGTTGATGTTCGTCATTGAATTCAACCGTACGCCATACGTGACGCGAGCATTCGAACCGCGGGAGCAACCTGTGCAGTTTTCCCATAAGCATCACGTTGGCGATGATGGGATTGATTGTCGCTACTGTCATACGACAGTCGAGACGGCTGCATCTGCCGGATTGCCGCCGACGAAAACGTGCATGAACTGCCATTCGCAGTTATTCGCCAATAGTCCGTATTTGGAAATCGTGCGCGAAAGCTGGCGAACCGGCCAGCCTATTAAATGGACGAAAGTTCATGACCTTCCCGACTTCGCTTATTTCAACCACAGCATTCACGTCAATAAAGGCGTCGGTTGTTCGACCTGTCACGGTCGCGTAGACCTGATGCCGCTGATGTACAACGTTAATTCGTTGCATATGGAATGGTGTATGGGATGCCATCGCAATCCCAACGCGGTTTTGCGAGAGCAAAAAGACATTACCAATATGGAATGGGTTGCGCCAAAAGATCATGCTGAAAAAGGCGGCGCTGAACTCGCCAAGAAATATAACATCCAATCAAAAGAAGTGCTGACGAGTTGTTCAACCTGTCACAGATAGAAGAAGTCGGTAGACGGTAGACGGTAGACGGTAGTTTGTTTGCGGAAAGTTCGTCCTGCAAATGTTTTAACTCCTGACTCCTGACTTCCGGCTCCTGACTACTGAAGAGAGCAATGTCACATCGAGATCATCATCACGACCTAGAGCCGGTGCGAGAAGCGATCAGCCGCAAGTCTGGCCGCGAATTCTGGCGCAGCCTGGAAGAACTGGCTGGCACAGATAAATTCCGCGACTTTCTGCACAGGGAATTTCCCGCACTGAACGCTCCTGAAACCGATCCGTCAATGCTGGACCCGAATGGTCGCCGCAACTTCATGAAGTTGATGGGCGCTTCGCTTGCATTGGCTGGATTGACTGCTTGTACACGTCAGCCACTGGAGCATGTTGTCCCGTACGTCAAAACTCCTGATGGACTGGTTCCCGGCAAGCCGCAGTTTTACGCGACGGCGATGCCCTTGAACGGCGTTGCCAGCGGATTGCTGGTCGAAAGCCATGAAGGCCGTCCGACCAAGATTGAAGGCAATCCCGATCATCCGGGCAGTTTGGGAGCAACGGACATTTTTGCCCAAGCTTCCGTTCTTGGCTTGTACGACCCTGATCGTTCGCAATCAGCGATGAAGCTGGGCGATGCGCGCACCTGGGGTGAATTTCAGAACGAACTGACTTCGTGGGTTGAAACACAACGGCCAAAGCGCGGTAAAGGATTGCGAATCCTGACGGAAAACAGCACTTCGCCGACCTTCGCGTCGTTGATGGCCAAGATCAAAGCGGATTTCCCTGAATCGAAGTGGGTTACATACGATCCGAACACGCGGGATGGCGCTCGGTTGGGTGCGCCGACAGTTGGCGGCAAGCCAGCCAACGTTGTTTACAAGTTTGACCAGGCCGATTTGGTGGTTTCGCTGGATGCGGACTTTTTGACCAACGGCCCCGGAGCGCTTCGTTACGCGCGCGACTTTATGAGCAAGCGCAAGCTGACTGGTGGCGGGAACGAAATGAACCGCCTGCTCGTCGCCGAAAGCACGCTGACCACCACGGGCGCAAAAGCCGACAATCGGTTGCCGATCAAAGCCGGGGAAATTGATGCGCTGGCTCGCGCCATTGCGAATGCGGCTGGGGTTACGGTTGCGACTGGCGCCAGCTTGAGCGGCGAAGCCGACAAGTTTGCGAAAGCGGCCGCTGCTGATCTGCAAGCCCATTCAGGCAAGTGCATTGTCATTGCTGGTGAACATCAACCGGCAGCGGTTCATGCCATTGCCCACGCGATCAATGCCAAATTTGGTGGAAGCGCTGTTGCTTACACCGCGCCGATTGAAATCAATCCGATTGATCAGACGGCTGGCATTACCGAATTGATTGGCGAAATGAACGCTGGTCAGATTGAAACCATCATCATTGTCGGCGGCAACCCGGTATACAACGCGCCGAATCTGCCAGGACAGAAAGACAGCTTCCTGAACGCGCTGAAGAAAGTTCCGAATCGCGCTCACATGAGCTTGTATAACGACGAAACCTCCGTCCAGTGCCAATGGCATCTGGCCGAAGCGCATTACCTGGAATCGTGGGGGGATGCGCGCGCGTTTGACGGAACGGTTTCGATTATTCAGCCGCTGGTTCAACCGCTCTATCAAGGCCGCTCACCGCTGGAGCTGATTGCGGCAATTGCCGGAGTTCCCGGCAAGACGGCGCTTGATTTGTTGAAAGATTACTGGAAAACGCAGCCGCAAATGGCCGCGAACTTTGACCAGGCCTGGAAGCAGGCGCTGCACGACGGCGTGGTTGCTGGAACCAAGCTGGCTGAAGAATCCGCGCAGGTGGATGCCGCCAAGCTGGCAACTCCGGCTCCGGCCAAAGGCGGCCAGTTCGAAATCGTTTTTCGCCTTGACCCCCACGTTCACGATGGGCGCTTTGCCAACAACGGCTGGTTGCAGGAATGTCCGAAGCCCATCAACAAGGTTACCTGGGACAATTTCGCGATTATCAACGGGGCGACTGCCGCGAAATTGAATTTAGCGCCGAAAGATGAACCGTATCACGCGACCGCCAAGATGTTGAACATTACGGTGGACGGCAAAGAACTTGCGATGCCCACCTGGATTCAGCCAGGCCATCCCAATGATTCAGTGACGGTTTATCTGGGGTATGGCCGCGAACGCGCTGGCAACGTCGGCAACAAGACTGGTTTCAACACGTACCTGCTGAAAACGACAGTGGGTTCGATTGCCGAAGCAAAGATTGCTGCTGGCGAAGGCACTTACCAGTTAGCTTCGACGCAGGAACACTTTGCGATAGACGTTTCCGGCATTGATTCCAAAGCGTTTCTTCCTCAGGAAGACGACTTGGCCGACCGCCACATCATTCGCGCTGGGAATCTGGAAGAATACAAGAAGAATCCGAAGGCAATTCATCACGGCGCGCACTTGCCTCCCGATCCGAAGATGACAATCTTCCATCCGGAAGAGCATCCATATAACGGCTACGCCTGGGGCATGGCCATTGATATGAATGCCTGCATCGGATGCAATGCCTGTGTTGTTTCCTGCCAGTCAGAAAACAACATTGCAGTAGTCGGCAAAGAGTTGGTCACGCGCGGACGCTATATGCACTGGATCAGGATTGACACCTACTTCCGTGGGAATATGGCCAATCCGGAAGTCTACTTCCAGCCAATGATGTGTCAGCACTGCGAAAACGCGCCGTGCGAAGTCGTTTGTCCGGTCAACGCCACGGTTCACGACGCCGAAGGGCTAAATACGCAGGTTTATAACCGTTGCGTGGGAACTCGTTACTGCGCAAACAACTGCCCGTACAAAGTGCGTCGGTTCAATTACTTGCTGTACGGTGACTGGGAAACGCCGAGCTTGAAGAACGTTCGCAATCCGGAAGTCACCATCCGTTCGCGCGGTGTGATGGAAAAATGCACGTTCTGTGTGCAGCGCATCATGAACGGCAAGATCGAAGCCGAAAAACAGAATCGCAAAGTTGCGGATGGTGAAATCCAAACGGCTTGCCAGACGGTTTGCCCAACCGAAGCGATCATCTTCGGCGACATCAACGACAAGGAAAGCCGCGTGGCCAAGCTGAAAACCGAGCCGCGCAATTATGAAGTGCTGGCCGATTTGAACACTCGACCGCGCGCCAGCTACTTGGCCGCGATCAAGAATCCAAACGCCACCTTGGGCGGTGGAGCTTCATCACACGGCGGCTCGCCTGAAGGCGGGCACGGTACCGAAGGTCAGAAGTCAGGAGAGGCTCATGGCTGAAGTTAAGAGCAATTACGTTGATAAACGTCCGCCGATGGTAGGCGGAAAGTACGACCTGAAGACGGTGACGACCAAGTTGTTGGACGTCGTTTTCATGCGCGGCTTTCAGAAAGGCTGGATTGTCGGTTTTGCAGTCGTCTTTCTGGGCTTGTTGATCATGGCCAACACGATTGCCTATTTGGTGCTGAAAGGCGTGGGCATCTGGGGCAACAGTTCGCCAGTTTTTTGGGCGTTCGACATTATCAACTTCGTCTGGTGGATCGGTATCGGCCACGCCGGAACGCTCATTTCAGCCATTCTGTTGCTGTTACGGCAACAGTGGCGAAATTCGATCAACCGTTTTGCCGAAGCCATGACGCTGTTTGCAGTGGCTTGTGCGGCGATGTTTCCGGCGCTTCACACGGGTCGCCCGTGGGTGGATTACTGGCTGTTCCCGATTCCGAACACGATGGGAATGTGGCAGAACTTCCGCAGCCCGCTGATGTGGGACGTGTTTGCAGTCAACACCTACGCGACAGTTTCGCTACTATTCTGGTTCATGGGTCTGATCCCGGATTTTGCCACCTTGCGCGATACGGCCAAGCACAAATGGCAGAAAGTCCTGTTCGGAATGCTCTCTATGGGCTGGCGCGGTGACGCCCGACACTGGAGCCGCTACGAAACAGCTTATCTGTTGTTGGCGGGACTTTCGACGCCACTGGTGCTTTCTGTTCACACCATCGTGTCATTCGACTTTTCAACCGGGATTGTTCCTGGCTGGCATGCAACAATCTTCCCGCCATACTTTGTGGCCGGAGCCGTGTACGCCGGATTCGCAATGGTTTTGACCATCGGGATTCCGGTACGCAAGTTCTATCACCTGGAAGATTTCATCACCGCGCGGCACGTTCGCAATATGTGCAAGGTGATGCTGGCGACTGGCTTGATCGTTTGTTACGGCTACGCGATGGAAGCGTTTTTTGCCTGGTACAGCGGCTCGACATACGAAATGTTTATGATGAAAAATCGTATGTTTGGTCCTTACGGAATCATGTACTGGCTGTTGATCCTGTGTAACTTCCTGGTTCCGCAATTGCTGTGGGTAAAGAAGTACCGGGACAATATGTGGGTAATTATGACGGTTTGCATGTTCATCAACGTGGGCATGTGGCTGGAACGCTTCGTCATTATCGTGATGAGCCTAAACCGGGAATTCCTGCCGTCCGGTTGGAGAATGTATTACCCAACGCCATTCGACTTTTCGATGTTCATCGGAACGATTGGCTTCTTCTTTACACTGATGTTCCTCTTCATTCGATTCGTGCCGATGATTCCGGTTTTCGAACTGAAGATGATGTTGCCGGCAGCGAAAGTGGACGAGCACAAAGTCGCCCAGATCGAAGAGAACGTGAAAAACGACGGCAAAGAGCCGTTGGGCGGTTCGCAACCGGTTCCGCAGTTTGGAGATTAAGTGGTTCGTAGTCCCGCCTGTTGGCGGAAGCTTCCGGCGGAAACCGGTACTACAAACAACGAGTTGAGTTATGACGAAACAGGAAGAAAAAGGCATTTACGGTTTGATGGCCGAATTTGACGATCCGAGCACGATTGTCGCCGCTGCCAAGCTGACCCGTGGAGCGGGCTATACGCGAATCAATGCGTATTCGCCCTATCCGGTTGAAGAGCTGTGGGAAGCCATCGGCTTTCATAAAAACGCCGTTTCAAAGGTGGTGTTTGTGTGCGGCTTGCTGGGCGGACTAAGTGGGCTTGGGCTGCAGATTTGGACTTCGGCAATTGATTATCCGCTGAATGTCGGCGGGCGTCCTTTCATCAGTTGGCCAGCGTTCATTCCGATCACGTTTGAATTAACGATCTTATTGGCAGCGTTCGGAGCATTTTTTGGCAACATCATTATGAATCGTTTGCCGCAGCCGTATCATCCGGTATTCAACGTGCCGAGTTTTTCGCGCGCGAGCACGGACCGATTCTTCCTGTGTGTCAAAGCCGATGATCCGAAATTCAATTACGGCGAGACTCGTTCCTTCCTGGAAGGTCTGGGAGCGAAAGAGGTGACTGATGTTGACAGCTAAACTGAAGAAAATAGGATTGGCGGCTTGTTTGCTGACGACAGCTTTCGCGCTTTCAGCTTGCCGCCAGGACATGCACGACAATCCCAAATACAAGGCATATCGAGACGGAGGCATGCGTCAATTGCCTGAAGGCGCGGTTGCTCGCGGTTCGCTGGATTTGAATCCGTCGGCGCCGAAAATTACTCTAGTTACGGCCACCCCTGGCACAGCGGCGGTGGGAGCCACTCCGGCTCCCGCTGCCAT
>CAZXHW010000229.1:0-10191 GCA_964639915.1 uncultured Heliomicrobium sp. | reverse complement strand
GGGTCGCGTTCGGCTGCCATACGTCCCATTCGCTCGCACAGCTTCCCGGTTTCCATCTCAAACCGGCGCGCGTTGATTTTCTGTTCGGTGCGTTCGCCGTCCTGGTCTGCTTGCAGCTTATCCGGCGCCAGAATTTCCATCTCTATGTCTTTGACAAAACTTCCTGCGGTCGTGTGGTGGTTTTCAAACCAGGCGACTTGCACGGCGGCGACAGGGATGTTGAACCCAGAATGCGGAGGAATCTGGCTGCCGTCCACTGCCAGGGTGGTGTGGTCGAGCAGCGCTTCGTGCGCCCAGGCACGCGCTTCGGCATGGTTGTTCCATTTGGGCGAGAACGGCAGACAAAGTGTTGGCGCGGCGTCGAACTCTTCGGTTGGCAGAGCGCCAGGGGTTTCAGTGCCGCTTAATTGCGCTTCCAGTTCGGCGCGTGAAATCGCTGCTAAACTTTCCAACGCGTGGCGAAAAACCTCTGATTCGTCGCGCAATTCAACCGCAAACTCACGGAATTTTTCCCGCTTGTCTGCAAGCTGGGCCAGAATTTTGTCTCGTAAAATCATATCGGTGTGCTGATCACTGCCGTAGTTTCGCAAAGTCGCCGCAAGCCGTCAAAGATTTGGCCAAACGGGGCTGTAAACGCGCCACGCACCTGACAGTGCTGGCTTTACCTGCTTGCCAATCCCGGCGGGCGTATGCTAGTTTCTGGCCTGCTTTTCTACACCTTTTCCAAAAACATCAAAAATTTCCTTGGAGGCCCGGTATGACCATAAAAGAGCGCGTGAGCGGCAACGTAACGATTCTTGACCTGGATGGCAAGATCACTCTCGGCGAAGGCGATGTCCTGCTGAGAGATACAGTGACCAAGCTCATTGATAACAAAGCGGTAAACGTGATTCTGAACCTTGAAAATGTTTCGTACATGGATAGCGGTGGATTGGGCGAAGTCGTGCGCAGCTATACTTCTTTGAAAAATGCGGGTGGTGAAGTCAAATTGCTGAAGGTCGCAAAGCGCATCAGCGATCTGTTGACGATCACGAAACTGTCTACCGTTTTCGATAGCTTTGAAGATGAAGCGGAAGCCGTTGCCAGCTTCAAATAATTACGGATTTGGGATTGCGGATTGCGAATTGGCTGCGTTCAAATTCGCATCCTGCAATCCTGTTTGCTTTCCTTCTGGACTATCGCATCTGCGAAAGTCCGCAATTACCTCGCCGCGCCATATTTCTTCAAAATTTCGACTGTCTTTTCAATCGGCAAAGCTTCGACCGTGTTGCCGCTCCGCCCGGTGACGGTCGTTGCGCGGAAAAGAGAGTTGTAAATCGCTTCTTCCGTCGCTTCGACCACGGCCTGAAACAGCGGAGACATGGCTTCGTTGCCGAGCGTTTGCATGCTTCGCAGATTTTCGCTGGCTCGAATGCGGTTTTGCTTCGCCGTGCTGAACGCGATGACGTAATCGCCGCTGCCGTTGGTGGACGGCGAACCGGTTCGCGCCAAACCGAGCATTGCGCGTTCCGCCAAGCGCCGCAAATTGCGATGATCCATTGGCGCATCCGTCGCCACAACCATCATGATCGAACCGTCCGCCCAATCACTGACCACGTTTTCCGAATTTTGATTCTGGCTGACGCGTCTGCCTTCCAATTGTTCTTTCAAGTAAAACTTGCCCAGCTCGCGTCCGACAGGCGCTCCGTTAATCGTCAGAACGCCGCCAAAATTTGATTGAACCAGCACGCCAACCGTATAGCCTCCAATATTTTGCGGCAACAACCTGGAAGCTGTGCCGATTCCGCCCTTCCAGCCAAAGGCCACGGTTCCAGTTCCAGCGCCGACGGAGCCTTCGGCAACTTCGCCACTTTTGGCGGATTTCAGTGCCGCGAAAACTTCGTCGCGCCCAACGTGGCGACCACGAATGTCGTTCAAGTATCCGTCGTTTGTTTCGCCCACCAGCGGATTGACAGAGCGAACCTGTTCGTTGCCGGGCAACGCCAGCATCCAATCAATCAATGCATCAGCGACGCGGGGAACATTCAATGTGTTAGTCAGCAGAATCGGCGTTTCGATTTCGCCGAGTTCGTTGACCTGCGTCGAACCCAGAAGTTTGCCAAACGCATTGCCAATGTGAACCGCCGCCGGAACTTTTTCCTGAAACAGATTTCCAGCGTGGGGCAAAATTGCTGTCACGCCTGTGCGAATGTCCGCGCCTTTTATCAATGTTGTCTGTCCGACCAAAACGCCTTCGACATCGGTGATGGCGTTGTTCTTGCCTGGGGGCAAAATGCCCACAACGATTCCCAGGTCGCGCATGCGCGGACGTGTCGGTTGATTTTGTTGTTGCGGCATAAACGTAAGAAACAAAGCTAAGCCAAAGAAGATTGGAGTGGTTCGCATAGCGTATAGGGATTGTTTCCGAGTAAAAGTGATTGGCGTTGGCTTTTTGCTTAACGCCTTCAGAATCATAGGCTAACGGCTGATACCCCCGCAATCTAAGTCAGGGTTTTTGCCGCAATTCAGGTTGAATAATAAAGGCAGGCTTGACAGTTTTCGACGCAACTATAAAATGCCCGCTTCAAACACTTGTTTGAATTCTTTGTTTGAATATTAAGCAGTAGCGGAAATTCCGGAAGCGTTTTTGATGAAATTGACGAAGTTACGCGCCACAAAGGTCGAAGAACAAATCACAGAATGCGTGGAATCGCGGCAGCGCTTGCTGGTAGCGGCGGAAAAGCTGTTTGCCGAACGCGGATTTGCCTCTGTCTGCGTTCGAGATTTGGTCAGCGAAGCCAGGGTCAATATTGCGGCGGTCAATTATTATTTCGGCAGTAAAGAAAATCTGTATTTAGAAACCTTGCGCTATTCCTTTCGCAATTCACGGCAGGCATTGCCCAAACTGGAAACTCTGTTGAGAGAAGCGCAAGTGGCGGGCACACAGGAAGCAGCCCGGGAAGGGATTCGCCGTTACGTCGAAGAATTGATGAACATCATCTTTATTTCCGGCAAAACTTCGTGCCACACGGATTTAATGGGACACGAAATGAGCAATCCCACCGAAGCCTTAGATATTGTTGTTGAAGAGTTCATCTCTCCAATCTTCAAAATTTTGGTGGCGTTGGTCGAACAGCTTCGCCCGGATCTGGCTGAAGCCAAAGAAGCGAATCTGGCGGCAATGAGCATTCTTGGACAATGTTTGAATTATTCCCTTGCTCTGCCCATCACGCTCAAACTACTGAAAAAATCCCAGATGACATCCGCGTTCGTCAAAAAATTATCGAATCAAATATCAGGGTTTTCACTCGCGGCCTTATCACTCCCACAACCTCCCAGCTTTGAAAAAACCTGATTGGGAATTGCATTAATTCACCACATCATCAGCACCAGCAAACCCCAGAGAGACAAAGAGCGCGACACTGATCTGTTGTAACCAAGGAACGATAGGCTCTTTCATACATATAGAACACACGTACTTGCTTACCCATTGGACTGACAAGTTCGATCCGGCTTGTCTGCCGGAAGCGAACAAAATTACGGAGAAGGAAATGAGAACAACATCAAGATACAAACTGACAATGGCAATGGCTGTATGTCTGGCAGGGGGAACCTTGCTGGCAACAGGCTGTTCGAAATCCAAACCCCCAGCGCAGGCGATGGCCATCACCAACGTCGAAGTTGTTGAAGTTGAACAAAAAGACGCGCCTGTTTACAGCGAATGGATTGGCACGCTGGATGGCATGGTCAATGCCGAAATCAAGACACAGGTATCGGGGTATCTGCTGAAACAACATTACACTGAAGGGGCTTTTGTCCGAAAAGGGCAATTGCTTTTCGAAATTGATCAACGCCCATTTCAGGCTGTGCTGGATCAGGCAAAAGGAAAACTTGCCGAAGCGGAAGGGCAGCTTGCTCAAGCCAATGGGCAACTTTTGCAGGCCCAAGCTCAAGTCGCGCAGTCCGAAGCCGATCAGGGAAAAGCGCAACTGGACGTGAACCGGTACGCGCCGCTGGTCAAAGAAAAAGCTGTCACTGATCAGGAAATGGATAATGCCGTGCAGGCGAACCTGGCCGCCAAGGCCAAGGTCGAAGCATCCAAGGCAGGCGTTGAAACCGCCAGAGCCTTCATCGTTGCCGCCAAAGCCGCGATTGAATCGGCCAAAGCAGGAGTTTCCACCGCGCAACTGAATCTAAACTTCACCAGAATCATCTCACCTATTGACGGCATTGCGGGCCAGGCACAGGCGCAAGTCGGCAATTTGGTCAGCGCTGCTGGTCCTAGCCTGACCACGGTTTCGACAGTTGATCCCATCAAAGTCTATTTCACTCCCAGCGAGCAGGAATATCTGAATTACACCCGGCGCAACCCTACGCAAAGCGCGCGGGAAGAAGCCAGAAGAAGGCTGGAACTGCAATTGGTTCTGGTAGATGGCACGACATACCCGCAAACGGGCAAGTTTTATATGGTGGATCGCCAGGTTGATCCGAAAACCGGTGCAATCCGCTTGGCGGGCATTTTTCCCAATCCGGGAAATGTTCTTCGGCCCGGCCAATATGGGCGCGTCCGCACGGTGACCAGCTTGAAACAGGGGGCGTTGATGGTTCCGCAGCGAGCTGTGACCGAACTGCAGGGGCGGTATCAGGTGGCTGTGGTCGGCAGCGATAACAAAGTCAGCATCCGGCAGGTAAAAGTTGCTGAGCGCATTGATGCGCTGTGGATTATCGAAGAGGGATTGCAGGCCGGAGAAAAAGTCGTTGCGGAAGGAACCCAAAAAGTCCGGCCTGACACCATTGTGAATCCGAAACCCTACGTCGCACCTTCGCCAACTCCGGCGGCTTAATCGAGAGGACCAAATTTCATGATTGCCGATTTTTTTATCAAACGCCCGATCGTGGCGATGGTCATCTCCATTGTCACAGTGATTGCCGGATTGGTTGCAATGCGTTCGCTGCCCTTAGCGCAGTTTCCGGACATTGTGCCGCCACAGATCATCACCTCCACTTCTTACACCGGAGCCGACGCCGTCACGATTGAACAGTCGGTTTCGACCCCGTTGGAACAGCAGATGAATGGCGTGGACAACATGCTGTATATGCAGTCCACCAACGCCAACGACGGAACAGAGCAGTTGACCGTCACCTTTGACGTCAACACGGACGTCAACACAGATCAGGTCAACGTGCAAAATCGTGTGGCACAAGCCCAGCCAAACCTCCCCACCGATGTCAGCCAGTTAGGTGTTTCCGTGCGCAAATCAACGGGATTGCCGATGTTGGTCATCTCGCTGTTTTCGCCGAATAAAACCTACGATTCATTGTTTCTGGCCAACTACGCCAACATCAATATCAACGACACGCTGTACCGCGTCCCCGGCGTGGGCGAAGTTCGCCTGTTTGGTGCTAGCGATTACGCCATGCGCATCTGGGTAAAACCGGATGTGCTGGCCAAGCTCGGTCTGGGAGTTCCAGACATCACCACGGCGGTGCGTCAGCAAAGCAATGTGAATCCTGCGGGACAAGTCGGTGCTGAACCTGCGCCCAAAGGCAAGGAGATGACCTACACCATTCGCGCGCAGGGCCGGCTGCAATCGCCTGAAGAATTCGGCCAGATTGTCGTGCGCTCCAATCCGGATGGTTCGGTGGTGCGGTTAAAAGATGTCGCACGGATTGAACTCGGCGCGCTGAACTATCAACAGATCGCCCGCGCCAACGGACAGCCCGGTTGCATCATCGCGGTGTTTCAAGCGCCGGGATCAAACGCCTTGGCCGTTGCGGAAGGCTTGCGGAAGACCATTGCCGAGCTGAAGACGCGATTTCCCAATGATCTGGATTATTCGATCACGCTCGACACGACGGCTCCGGTTACCGAAGGCATCCGCGAAATCATCAAAACGCTGATCGAGGCAATGATTCTGGTAATCCTGGTTGTGTTCGTCTTTTTGCAAAACTGGCGAGCGACTTTGATTCCGATGATTGCCGTGCCGGTGTCTTTGATCGGAACTTTCGCTGTCTTTCCGCTGCTGGGATTTTCTATCAACACCTTGTCGCTGTTCGGATTGGTGCTGGCCATCGGCTTGGTGGTTGACGACGCAATCGTTGTGGTCGAAGCCGTCGAACATCACATCGAAGAAGGGATGTCGCCGCGCGATGCCACATTTCAGGCCATGAAAGAAGTGTCCGGGCCGGTCATTGCCATCGCGCTGATTCTGGCTTCGGTGTTTTTGCCCGTGGCCTTTATGGGAGGCATTCAAGGAAGGCTGAACAAACAGTTCGCCGTTACGATTGCCATTTCGGTGCTGATTTCGGCGTTTAACGCATTGACGCTTTCACCCGCGCTTTCGGCTTTGCTGCTGCGGCCGCGAAAAGAATCCAAAGGAATCTTTGGCCGTTTCTTCGGTGGATTCAACCGAGTCTTCGAGAAAGCCACGCATCGTTACGTAAGCTGGAGTCATGGCTTGATTCGCAAAGCCGTCGTGGGCGTTTTGATTCTTGTGGGTTTTGCGGCGCTCAGCGGATTGCTTGGCAGAACTCTCCCTACCAGCTTCCTGCCCGAAGAAGATTACGGCTATGTGTTTTTGAACGTTCAGCTTCCTCCGGCGGCTTCGCTGGAAAGGACTGACGTGGTATTGAAAAAGGTCGAGGACATTTTGGCGAAAACCGACGGCGTGCAGTATTACAACACGGTCGGTGGATTCAGCCTGCTGACGCGCGTTTCGGCCAGTTACCAAGGCTTTTTCTTCGTCGGGTTGAAGCCATGGTCCGAACGCCATACGCCGGAGCTGGAAGCCAAAGCCATTGTCGGCAAATTGAATGGCGCGCTGGCGGCGCAGATTCCCGAAGCGATGGCCTTCACCTTCATGCCGCCTTCCATTCCGGGACTCGGCGCTTCAGGAGGATTTTCCTTCTGGCTGCAAGATCGCAGCGGCGGTTCAGTCGAATTCCTGGATCAGAATCTGCAAAAGTTTTTGGAAGCTTGCCGCAAGCGTCCGGAACTGACCGGAGTTTCTTCGGCGTTTTCCGCCTCAATCCCGCAAATTTACGCTGATGTGGATCGCGACAAAGTGCTGAAACAGGGCGTCGCTGTGGCGGATGTTTATCAAACGCTGCAAGCATTTCTAGGCGGGTTGTATCTGAATCAGTTCAATCGCTTTGGACGCCAGTGGCGCGTCTTTTTGCAAGCCGAAGGCGAAGAACGTCGCAGCGATCAGGACATCAAAAACTATTTTGTTCGGAACAACGACGGCAACATGGTGCCACTGGCGGCCTTGGTGACAACGCGCCGCATCAGCGGCCCGGAATACACGAACCGTTTCAATCTATACCGCGCAGCCCAGGTGTTAGGCAGCGCCGCACCCGGTTACAGCTCCGGCCAGGCAATGGCTGCACTGGAAGAAGTGGCGAAAACCACGCTTCCGGCAGAGATGGGTTATGACTGGGCAGACCTGTCTTATCAGGAAAAGCAGGCTTCCGGAGGCGCGTTGACTTCGTTTGCGCTGTCATTGGTGTTCGTCTTTCTGATTCTGGCGGCGCTTTATGAAAGCTGGTCGTTGCCATTTTCGGTGCTGCTGACTGTGCCGATCGCAATTTTCGGCGCTTTCATCGGCATTATGATTCGTGGGTATGACTTGGACGTGTATGCCCAAATTGGTTTGATCGTGCTGATTGGTTTGGCGGCGAAAAACGCAATCCTGATTGTGGAGTTTGCCAAGGCAGAACTGGAAAAAGGCCGCGATCTGGTGGACGCCGCATTGGAAGGCGCGCGCTTACGATTGCGTCCGATTCTGATGACATCGTTCGCCTTTATTTTGGGCTGCGTGCCTTTGTGGACCGCTTCAGGATCGGGGGCAGCGGGTCGCCGAGTTCTTGGCACAGTTGTGATCGCTGGAATGTTGGTCGCAACGATCATCGGCGTCTTTTTGATTCCAGTGACGTTTTACGTTGTAGAAAAACTGACCGGAGGAGGCAAGGAAAAACTATCTATCAGCCCTCCGCAGGAACCTGCAACCGGCGACAGCACAGGCGACTAGGAAAAATCAGGAGAAGGATAAAATGAAAAAACGATTGATCGCGGTCACGATGATGGCCAGTTTACTCACAGGATGCATGGTCGGCCCGAAATACAACCGGCCTGCCGTCAAACCACCGGATGTTTTTCGTGGCAGTCCAGACCCAACGCCGCCTGCGGACCCAACTTCGCTGGCTGATTTGAAATGGTTCGAAGTTTTCAAAGACGACCAGTTGCAGGGATTGATCCGCACGGCGCTGGTGCAGAATTACGATCTGCGCGAAGCCGTTGTGCGTGTGGATGCCGCAAGAGCCAATCTGGGTATTACGCGTTCTGATCAGTATCCGGGCATTACCATTGGCGCAAATGCGACAACGCTGCGTAATTCCCGCAACGGCAGTTTCGCGCTTCCGGAAGGGGCCAGCCAGGAACGCAATTTTGGTAACGTTGCAATCAACCTGCTGTCGTTTGAGCTGGATATTTGGGGACGATTGCGGCGCGCAACTGAAGCTGCCCGCGCTGATTTGCTGGCGGCGGAAGAAAATCGCAAAGCCGTTGTGACAACGCTTGTTGGCGATGTTAGTTCGTCTTACTTCAACTTGCTTGAACTGGATGAAGAGCTTGAAATCTCGAAACGCACGCTGGCTTCGCGGCAAGAGTCGCTGCGCCTGATCAAAGTGCGCGAGCAAGGTGGCGTGGCAACCATGCTGGATGTGCGCCAAGGCGAGCAGTTGGTTTATAACGCGACTGAATCCATTGCCGACCTTGAACGCAGGCTTGAACAGACTGAAAATCAAATCAGCTTGCTGCTTGGCAAAAGCCCTGCGGAAGTTGCCCGTGGCAACCGATTGACCCAGCAGGAGCAACCGCCAACGGTGCCGCCTGGGTTGCCATCCGCTTTGCTGGAACGACGACCGGACATTCGCGCAGCGGAACAGAATCTGATTGCGGCGAACGCAATCATCGGCGTTGCCAAGGCTTCCTATTTTCCTCAAATCAGTTTGACGGGGTTTTTGGGCGCGCAAAGCAATCAATTGAACAGCCTGTTCAGCGGGCCAAGCCGTACCTGGAGCTTTGTTCCGCAAATCACGCAGCCGTTGTTTGTCGCGGGGCGGCTCCGGTCAAACGTCAAACTGGCGGAAGCGCAGCAGCAGATCGCGCTGGTGCAATACGAAAGAGTCATTCAAACCTCTTTCCGCGAAGTTTCAGATTCGCTGGTTCAGTATCGCAAGGTCAGGGAAGTCAGTGAACAACGCCAATTGCTGGTGACGACCTTGCGTGACCGTTCACGGCTGGCTTATCTGCGCTATCGCGGTGGCGTAGACACGCTGCTGAATGCGCTGGATGCTGACCGCGATCTGTTCAATGCAGAGTTAAACCTGGCGCAAGCCAGACGGGATGAATTGTTGTCGCTGGTTCAACTGTACAAAGCGCTGGGAGGCGGCTGGCAACAATAACCAATTGAGTGAAGTCGGTAGACAGGATTTACAGAATTTCTCAGGATGGAAATTGATCGGCGACGGAATTGCTATCCAATTCAATCTCTGCCAATCCTGGAAAATCTCGTAAATCCTGTCCAAAAACGCTTTTCTTCCCAGCTCAGCCCGTATTGCGCATCCCTGCCGCGATGCCGTTAATCGTCAGCAGAATGGCGTACAGAAGCTTTTCGCGGTCTTCAGCGGAAAGGGCGCTATTTCTGCTGCGCGCCAACAGTTCGACTTGCAGGTAGCTCATTGGGTCAACGTATGGGTTGCGCACTTCAATCGAGCGTTGCAGCACGGGCGATTTATCCAGCAAGTGCTTTTCCTCCGTGATTTGCAGCACGACACGGCAGGCACGCTGATATTCCGCTTCCAGCATGTTGAAAATCTTCTGGCCCAGCTTTTTGTCAGGCAATCGCTGAGCGTATTGCCGGGCAATCTGGAAATCGGCTTTGGCCAAGGTCATTTCGATGTTGGAAATCGTGCTGTGAAAAAATGGCCAGCGTTCATACATTTCGCGCAACAACGCCAGGTTTTTACGTGGGCTTTGTGCAATGAAATTCTCCAGCGCAGTGCCGACGGCCAGCCAGCCGGGCAGCAAATGGCGGCTTTGCGTCCAGCCGAAAACCCAGGGAATGGCGCGCAAATCGTCCAGGCTTTTTGATCCTTGTTTGCGTTTGGCCGGGCGCGCACCGATCCGCAAATGTTGCAACTCTTCGACCG
>CAZXHW010000228.1:0-10220 GCA_964639915.1 uncultured Heliomicrobium sp. | reverse complement strand
ACATCAAGGCTCAAGACCCGTCTTCGCTGGCAGGGATTAAGCCAATTGGGCAGTTTTATTATCCGGGCGGCACCATCAGCGGCCCGATCACGCTGCCTAAGAAAGTCTTTGGTCCGCTGGGGGGATTTAACAAAGATCGTGACAAACTATTCTTCTTTGTTGGATTTGAAGTGCAGCGCCAGACCTACGGCGCGCCTCCGAAAATTTCCAACGTCCCGACACTGGCTCAGCGGAGAGGGGATTTCAGCGGAACAACGGTGAAGATTCCTGCCGGATTCGCCAATGCAGGACAGGATGCCCCCAATGGGAATCTGGCTCCATACATCAACCCGATTGGCCG
Organism: uncultured Heliomicrobium sp.; assembly: GCA_964639915.1. Taxonomy (GTDB): domain Bacteria; phylum Acidobacteriota; class Blastocatellia; order RBC074; family RBC074; genus RBC074. The sequence continues at coordinate 9,880 of CAZXHW010000228.1, read as the reverse complement.
GGCGCTGATTAACCTTTACCCGGTGCCAAACTCAAACATCCCTGGTCAAAACTACATTTCGAACACGACGCAGACACAGCATCGCAAAGACTTGAAGATGCGTTTCGATTACAAGCCCTCCGACAAGACCAACATTTATGTCCGTCTGACCAGAGAGCGACAGGAAGAAGTCAATCCTTACGGTATTTGGTGGGGACCTTCGACTTTCGAATTGCCGACGAAAAACGTTCAGCAGGACCTTGGTCGTTCAGTTGCGGTTGGCATCACCAGCATCATCAATCCGACGATGACGAATGAAATCGTCATCAGCGGCAGCAAATTGACGCTGGATAACCAGTACGCCGATCCGAATAAAGTAAAGCTTTCGACTTTGGGCCTTGAGAACATTTGGCGGTTGCCATTCGACAATACACAGTTTGGCAGGCAAAGCCCGTATGTTTCGCTGTCGTTGATCAGTTGGGCCCAAGGCCAGCTATGGTCTCCGGGAACGAACCCCATTTTTGCCTATAACGACAGCTTTTCGGTCAACGACAACCTCAGTAAGGTGAAAGGAAGCCATACGCTGAAGTTCGGCGCATTGATCGAACAGGGCAACAAGAAACAAAACTTCCAGGGTGATCCAGATTCGCAAGGCCTGATCGGATTCAACAACTGGAATGGTAACGGCACGGGCAACGATTGGGGTGATTTGCTGGTTGGCCAGCTCACCGATGTTCAGCACGGAACTCAACCACCGGTTGGCAACTATCGTTTCTACAACTACGAATTTTATGCTCAGGATTCGTGGAAGATTCGCTCGAACCTGACGTTTGAATATGGTCTTCGTGCGACACACATGACCATCAACAAAGAACGCAAAGGCTTCGACATTCTGTTCAGTCCAAGCGCGTACAAACCCGGAGCCGGGTATTACATCAATGGCGATCCGTTCCGTCCGAACGGTGTATTGTCGGCCGCTCGCGGAGAAATTGAAAAGGGAGCCTTCGATCCTCCGGCAGTTGAATGGGGACCGAGAATCAATCTGGCCTGGAGTCCGTTGAAGAATGACAAACTGGTCATTCGCGGCGGCGCGGGAATTTTCTACAATCGCGTTCAGGGCAACTTCCAGTATGACGCGACATTGCGTTCTGCGCCCAATGGCAACGTTGGCGCAAGTCTTGGCCCAGGCACGTCAATTCCCGGAGCGTTCAAACCGGATGGATCACCATACACCTTCAACGATCTGGGTGGCCTGACGCTGAGCAACATGGGAATCGTCACATTGCCAAACGGGCAGAAAGTGCCTGTCAATCCATTGAAGCTGGCCAATGGCGGCGCAGCGATCATTTCGCCGGATCCGAAATCCAACCAGTTCCCGACCACTTACACGATGAGTTTGAGTGTCGCGACGCGTCTGCCGTTACAAACGGTTTTCGAAGCCGGTTATGTTGGCACGTTTGGTCGCCATCTGGCTGCTCGTTTGCCCATCAATGTGGTTCCCTTGGGAACTCTGTTGAAGGGCACGGTCGCAGGTGATCCGGGCAGCACGATCAGCTTCCTTGCCAATCCGAATTGTGACCCCGGAGCAGTGGATTCGACCGGCAAAGTCATCCGAAATGGCAACTGCGTGGTTCAGACTTCCAAAGTCACCGCCGATTTGACCAACCCATTGTTTCGTCAATCGCTGGATGTCTGCGTGATAAACAAATTCCGCCTCTTCCCGGATTTGGGCGATGTGCGTTATCAGGAATACACCGGCACATCGAACTATCATTCATTGCAGACGACTCTAAGCCGTCAGGCTGGAAAGAACCTGCAATTCTTTGCCACCTACACCTTCTCGAAGGTGCTGGGAACACGCGGCGGCGAATTCAGCAACCTGGATCCGCTGGATGTTCGTGGGCGTTCTTATGGCGTTCTGGATTATGACCGCACGCACATCTTCAATTTGTCGTACAACTACAACCTGCCGAATTTCTCGCCGAGCAAGAATGCTTTCTCGAAAGGATTGCTGAATGGTTGGCAGATGTCCGGTATCACCACATGGTCCAGCGGCACGCCCGTCAACCTCAGATTCACGGGAGATGTCCCCGGCCTTTCGTTGGCGGCATTTGGCTCAAACGCCTTTTCTACTGACGGATATGCGGGGGGCGCAATTGCCCCGATCTTTACCAAGAATCCGAATCTAGGCGGCAGCAACGTCGGTGATAAAGTGCTCGACATCAGCGCCATTCAGATTCCGGGGTTTGGTTCATCGGGCGCGACAATCTCGCCGTTCTATTTCCGCACGCCGAATCGCCAGAATTGGGATCTTTCCTTGTTCAAGAACTTCAAGATCAAGGAAACCAAGAACCTGCAATTCCGCGCTGGTTTCTTCAATATCTTCAACCAGGCTTTCCCGAAGAATATTGATAACGGGAACGCAAGCAACAGTGACATTAACTTGACGCTGAACACAACTTGCACGCGGACGCCGGTCAACCAGACGCTTGTGTCATCCACCGGCGTTGTCACCCAGTTTACGCAGACCTTCGCCAATGGCGCGGGTGCTACCGGCCAGGGTGTCTGTGATCCATCGAAAGGATTTTCGTTCACTCCGGACACACTCGCTAACTTCGGCAAGATCACGAACAAGCGCGGCCAGCGTGTGATCGAACTGGCGCTGAAGTTCACCTTCTAATCCGCTGCAGCAATCTTTGAAGCGGTTTGGATAAAATTTAACCCCACCCCAAATAGTGCGAGGAAGGCTGAGCAATCAACTTCCTCGCACTATTTTTTTGTCGAGACGCCGTACAGATGAGAGCCGACAGTGACCAGTGATATACTTGGCGTGGTTAATCCGCCGATATTCACAACGCAGAACATTCCATAAGTTTTATGTTTGCCCAACTCGCCCAATTTACATTGACGCTCGTACTGGCTTTTGTCCCGATTCAGGATCGCGAGGCGGTTCGCCAATCGGAAGCTCACTTTGCGCGTGGTGTCGAAGCTCAACAAAAAGGCGATTTGGATGGAGCGCGCCAATCCTATGAAGCCGCGTTGAAACTGATTCCCCAGCGAATTGATGCGCTGTCAAATCTTGGTGTGGTGTATGCCAAGCTCGGCCAATACGACAAGGCCGCCGCAAATTACAAAGCAGCGTTGGCTATTGATTCGGCCGAGCAGGACATTCGGCTGAATCTTGGCATTGCCTACTTTCAGATGCAGCGCATTGAAGAGGCTCGACGGGAATTCGCTCAGGTTGTTGCCGCCAAACCATCCAGTCTTCAGGCGCGCCAACTGCTGGGAGTTTGCCAGTTTCAACTTGGGAAAAATGCCGAAGCGATCCGGGAATTGGAAGCGGTTTATAACGCACAACCGGATAATGTTGGCGTGGCTTACCTGCTCGGCACCGTTTATTTGCAAAACGAGCAGATCGAACAAGGCCGCGCGTTGATTGACAAGGTATTCAAGTACTTGCCGCCAGCCGAAAGTCATTTGATTCTGGGCGCGCTGAATTCGGCAACGCGAAATCATGTCGGTGCCGTCGAAGAATTGAAATTGGCTGCGAAGCTCAATCCGAAACTGGCAACGGTTCATACGCAACTCGGCGTGTCTTATCTGATTACGGGCAACCGCGATCTGGCGATAGATGAGTTTCGGGCAGAACTGGTGAATAATCCTTATGACTTTGTCTCCAATCTACGCCTGGGCTGGTTGTTGCGCGAAGATGGAAATTTGGACGAAGCCGAGCCTTTGTTGAAACGCGCATTGGAAATGCGTCCAGACGACATTGCCGCGTTGTTCCATTACGCCCAGTTGGCGCAAGGCCGGGGGCGAATTGATGAAGCTGTCAAACTGTTGGAACGCACAGTGGAAATTGGCAAAGATTTTCGACAGGCGTATGTGCTGTTGGCTCGGTTATATCTGAAGCAGAAACGCACGGCAGACGCTGAACGATTGCGCGCCATCATTGATCGCTTGAATGACGAAGAGCAGAAGCGGCAACCAACAGCCGATAAATTATCCGAACCGCCTAAGGCGGTTGATCGTCCAATCAAGCCACCGCAATTTTGATGAAGAAACTGATTCGCATAATTCTGGCAACGGCTGCACTGGCTTCGGCACTGGCCTTGACGATACCGACCCGCGAATTGCTTGCGCGGATAGAGGGCGCCGAAAGGCATTCATCGCAATCGCCAAAATCGGCGGATGCGCAATCTCGCTATCTGGGCGTCCAAGCCTGCGCTGCCTGCCACACCGAAATTGTCGAAAGACAGCAAAAGTCTTCCATGGCCAAAGCAATGGAGAAGGTGGATGGTTGTCGGCTTTTACTGCAAAACCCAAATCTGAAGTTTCAATTGGATAAATTTACGTTCCGAATTGAACGCCAGGGAGACAAAAGCATTTACACGATCGGGGATGGCAAAACGGAAATTTCTGTGCCGATTCTTTACGGGTTCGGCCAGGGGAAGGTCGGCCAGACGTATGTGTATGAATACAACGGCGAGTTTTACGAAAGCCGTGTCAGTTTTTATGGAGACACTCGCGCGCTGGATTTGACGTTGGGATATGCCGGTGAAATTCCTAAAAACCTGGTTGAAGCTGGCGGGCGGCGGATGAGCGTTGACGAAACACGGCGGTGTTTCAGTTGCCACACGACCGGTGCGATTACCAGCAATTCGGAAAGCTCAAAGTTGCGTGTCAACCATCTGGTTCCGGGTGTCAGTTGTGAATCGTGCCACGGTCCGGGCGACCAACACGTCGCAGCATTGAAAGCTGGGGAAAAGGCTCCGGCAAAGATGAAACGGCTCGGCGATTTGGATGGCGACGACATTACTCAGACGATGTGCGGTTCCTGCCATCGCAGCGTCGAAGATGTCATCGCCTTGCCCAATCGAGGTGGAATCGGCAACGTCCGCTTTCAACCGTACCGCATCTTTAACAGCCGCTGTTATTCCGCTGACAAACGTATTGGCTGTACTGCCTGTCACGATCCGCACGGCAAGCTGGAAGAAAGCGCGTCTTTTTACGACACAAAATGTCTGGCTTGCCACCAATCAGCAGGGGCAAAGCTGGGAGCAAAACCTGCTACTGGCGAAAATCGCGATGCGCGCGCCTGTAAGGTGGGAACTAAAGATTGCGCCAGTTGTCATATGCCAAGGATTGAAGTGCCAGGCGCGCATTTCAAATTTACAGATCATCGCATCCGCATCGTCCGCGAAGGCGCGCCGTTTCCAAATTGAAGTTATGAAGAACGAACGCATGACGCTAGAATTTCCCATTCCAGGGCATGGAAGAAAACAACTCACCTTCGCGCGGTTGGCACTGACACCGATGATTCTACTGTGCTTCCTTTCAGTTGCGGCGAAGCCACTGATGGCTCAACGCGCCAAAACATCAAAACCTACCGCGAAACCATCGGCCCCGACAACGCAATCTCCAGCATTTGAAAAAATCTCTGCCCAAGCCAACCAGCAGCGTGAAGCTGGCAATTTCGACGAAGCCATCAAGCTTTATCAGCAAGGTGTCGTTATAAAACCACGATGGGAAGATGGATGGTGGTATCTGGCGACTTTGTTGTACGAACAAGACCGGTACGAAGAAGCGACAAAAGCTTTCAAGCGTGTGGTTGCTTTGCGCCCGCAGGTCGGTGCGCCGCTGGTGATGTTGGGACTGTGCGAATACAGAATCGGCCGTTACGACGACGCCTTCATTCATTTGCAACAAGGCAGACAGCGTGGAATTGGCAATAACCCGGACCTGATACGCATTGCCCAATTCCACGAAGGCACGCTCTTTCTGTTGCGCAGTGATTTCGAAACGGCGCAGCGGATTTTCATGAGTTTGAGCCGCGACGGGTTGAACAGTCAGGATTTGATCATCGGCACCGGGCTGGCAGTGCTGCGCATTTCGGCCATACCCAAACAAATTGACCTGAATTATCGCGACCGTGAGCTTGTCCGGCGTGTTGGGCTGGCGCAGCATTATTTCGCGCAGTTGAATGTCTCCGATGCTCGGACGGAATATGAACGGCTGATTGCTGAATTCCCGAAAGCGCCAAACCTGCAATACGCTTATGGCAGATTTCTAGTAGATACGCGCGACGACGAAGCTGGCGTTGCAGCGTTTTACCGCGAGATCGAAAATTCACCCAAACACGCGCTGGCGCGGTTGCAGATCGCGTTTATCAAATCTCGAAATAAAGACCCCGAAGCGGGAATTCCGTTGGCTCAGGAAGCTGTCCAGGCAAATCCACGTCTGCCGTTGGGACATTACATTCTGGGCCGATTACTTTTTGAAATCGGCCAAAATGCCGAAGCCATTGCCGAACTGGAATCCGCGCAAAAGATGGCGCCATCTGAACCCAGAATCTACTACACGCTCGCCCGTGCTTACGCCAAAGCCAATCGCAAGGAAGATGCCGAGCGTGCCCGCGAAACCTTCGCCCGGTTGAACAAGCTGGTCGAAGATGCTGAAAGACGTGGTGATGCGCGGGGAGAAGCAATCGAAGAAAAAGAGCGGCTAAATTCCAAGCCTTAAGCACCTATCGAATTGCAGAATCCCGCACGGAGTAAGGACGAGCGCCCTTACTCCGTGCGGGATTCTGCATAATTGTCGTGTTTGAAATTAACGATCCTGGCGATCGTGTTTCTGGCGGCGTATGTCGCGGCTGGAATGGTTCAATTCACGCTGGATGCGGAATCGTTCCCGCGCCGTGAACTCTCCGCCCGAACGTCGCGCGCGAGCTTCGTCGCGGTGAATTCTCGCCTGTTCCAGTTCCAGCCGTCTGGCTTCTCGCCGCGTCAATTCGCCGCTGCGTATTCCTTGCCGAATACGCTGTTGTTGATCACGCTGGCGATCATTGATGCCGTGATCCTGCGCCAGCCCAGTCGCTGGAAAAATGACAATCATAAATGCCAGCGAAGCCAATACTTTCATCCAGTTCTTGCTCATATTCAGTCCTCCTGGTGCCCCATCAAGTTGATGAAGCCCAAAAAATAAAGTACCCAAAATTGAAGGGGAATATCATTCTTCTCAAGGGTGCCCTTCAGACTCGCGCGGTCGAAAGAAGGTCGAAAAAAATGAGATTAAAAATAGGTTCGCCAGAATACGATGTTTTGTATCAAATCAAATTTCTTTTCACCTGTGCTTTTTGACAGGCTTCGGCAGTGGGTTCGCTATTGAATGATGTGCTGCGTGAGGATCGGCAGTCTTTGTTTTTAGCTGCGTGAGAGAGAATGATTTTCTGGAAAGGGATTGAATTTCCGGCTCCGACTCTTTGATTTCGATGAATCGGTCTGATTCCACCCCCTGAAAGATTTGCCGTGTCTTGCTGGCTGGCCACTGGATTTCCAGTTCCGCAATCTTCTGGTTTTTTCCAAGTCCGAAATGCTGCGTCAGCGGCGAAGCGCCAAACGAACCACCGCTGGAAACTTCTCTGTAGCGCAACGATCGTTTGCCGGTCGCATCGGTCAGCGTCAGTTTTATCTTTGCGCCGATGGCTGCGCGGTTGGATTTTGTGCCAACCAGCTTGATCGAAATCCAATTGCTCTTGCCGGTAGGATTCGCAAACAGCGCTTTGTTGTATTTGTCACCGGGGATGAAGCCACCCACGTTGACGTACAAATCCTGATCGCCGTCGTTGTCCATGTCGCCAAAGCCAACGCCGTGGCCTTTTTGCAAATGGCCTGTGCCCATTGCCGCTGTTACGTCGGCGAAACTCTTTCCGCCCAGATTGCGAAACGCGAAGTTCGGCATCAGCGCCGCATACGAAGGCGCGCCGGTTCCCAGGTAAACATCCAGAAAGCCGTCGTTGTCGAAATCGCCGAAGTTCGCGCCCATCGTTGGAACAACTTTCGCCAACCCGACAGCAGCCGTCACGTCCTCGAACCCACCTTTACCGTTGTTGTGATACAGCTTCATCGTTTCGGCCTGCGGCGGCAACCCCAGAAAGCCGCGCGCGACTTCTGTCACCGAAGGCACGAAGCTGGCGACAAACAAATCCAGCCAGCCGTCGTTGTCATAATCGAAAAACCAGGTCGGAAAACTCATCAATGGTTTGGTTACGCCCAAGCGTGCTGCGATTTCTTCAAACGTGCCGTCACCGTTATTGTGGTAAAGGAAATTTTCGCCGCCGTAATTCGACACGTACAAATCGGGGAAGCCGTCGTTATCGTAATCTCCCCAGGTCGAGCCTTTGCTGAACGCCGTGCGACCGACTCCTGCTTTGCGCGTCACGTCTTCAAACTTGCCGTTGCCGCGGTTGCGGAACAACTGGCTTGGCGTTTCTTCGTGCGCGACGAAAACATCCAGCCATCCGTCATTGTCAAAATCTGCCCAAGCCGCCGAGTGCGTGCGATGCTCACCGCTCAGCAAACCACTGGCTTCGGTGACATCAGCAAACGTTCCGTCGCCATTGTTTTTCAGTAGGGAATTGCGCATCGGGAATTCCCAGCCTCCGCGCATGACGAAAATATCCAGCCAACCGTCGTTGTTGAAATCCGTTTGGATGCAGTTGATGCCGCCGATTTGATTGCTGAGTCCAGCTTTGTCGGTTTGGTCGCTGAAACTTCCGTCGCCGTTGTTGTGAAACAACTTCAGCGATTCGCACGCGTCCACGCTGCTGATGACGATGTCGTTGAAGCCGTCGTTGTCGAAATCATCCAGAATCGTGCCGCCCGCTCCGCTGATGCGATCTACGCCGACTGCGGCGGCTACATCAGGAAATCTGGGCAAACTGGGGGCGCCACCAGCTCTGCTTGCAGGTTTGTAAACGCTTGCGCTTCCAGCAGATTGCCCCAAAGTCTGATATGCCAAATTCAACAACCAGCGAACTTCCAGATTGTCAGGGCGCTTGCTTAACAAGCTTTTGAAATACCCAACCGCCGCCGAAGACCCCGCCGTCAGTTTGTGCTGCGCCTGTTTCGTCAGCGGGAAGATGCAGGTTTCAGCGTTGTGATTGTGGACGCAATTGTCCAGTTCGCCTTTGCGCAAATGAACAACGCCCAAAATTTCATCCATAAAAACTGCGTCTTCGGAGTATTCGGGATGCGATGGCAGAACCTTGGTCAGTAACTCTCTGGCCGCCTCAAAGTGTTCAATGGCTTTGGCCATATCGCCGCGATACGACCACAACTGGCCGAGTTCGTTGTGCAGCTTGATGATTTCAATCTGCTGGCGGCTGGCATCAACGGAGTTTTCCAGCGCCAACAGATAGCCTTCAGCGGAAAGAAAGGCGCGGCGCTCGGCGTCCTGTTTGGCCTGACAGATGGCTTTTAGATCGAGGGCATCCGGCATCTTCATCGCGCGCGTGATTTCCACGCGACCTGAAACTTCCAGCACGTTTTGATAATCGCCCGCGCCCGCCACTCGGCGGTTCCAACTTTGATCCTGTGACGCGCGGTCTTGCGTCATTGCATTCGCTGCGAACCAAATCAACAGGAAAATCAAAAGAAAAACTCTTTGCAAGCTAAATGCCTCCTTGATGTGCGAACGTCATTTTTTCTTCTGCTCAGGAGGCATAGTCGCCTGCGGTTTCGCGGGGGGCACGTACCGTTCTCGCTCTTCTTTCGTCAATCCTTCCGGCGCGAGCTTGTTGGCCATTTCCCGCAATTCGCTAATAGGGCGGAAAGCAGCACTAGGATAAATGCGTGCCGTCTTGTCCTCGCTTGCAGTGACGATGAACTTGCCGTCCGGACTGAAGGCGGCGCTTCTGACCGAATCCGTATGTCCTGCGAGTGTTGCGACGGGCTGACCCGTGGCTGCGTTCCAGAGGCGAGCCGTCTTGTCAAAACTGGCGGTGAGGATGAATTTGCCGTCCGGACTGAAGGCGGCGCTTAAGACCTAAAACGTATGTCATCGGAGTATAGACGAGTACTGAAAGATTGTAGATATCCATAGTAGAGGAATCATTACAAAA
>CAZXHW010000227.1:0-10232 GCA_964639915.1 uncultured Heliomicrobium sp. | reverse complement strand
AAAGCGAGCCACGCAATCCTCCCCAGAAGAAAATGTGCTGCCACCGGAAGGAGATCGGCTCGGAGCGCAGATTGATCAATCCCATCAGGCCGTAAACTGTGATGATCCGTGCGCCCAGCATAGCCGCCACCGCCCAAGCAATCGCGCCGAGGTTTTCCGACAATGCCGTGACCTGAATTTCCAGACCGATCAGCAGGAAAACAAGTGAGTTGACGACGAAGGCAGCGTACTCCCAGAACGAATTGACCGCGACCTGCGTCGTTGGCGACATGCCTTTCTGGCGACCGTAATTGCCAAGAATCAGTCCGGCGACTAGAACAGCGATGACCGGTGAAACATGCATCTCTTCAGCCAGCAGGAACGAGCCGTACGCCACGATGGTGGTGAGGGTGATTTCCAACAAGTGGTCATCGAAATAGGAGGTTAGCTTCGAAGCGGTGACGCCGATAATGGCGCCGACCGCTAGACCGCCAAAAACTACGATGCAGAACTCCCGCACGGAACTGAAGATCACCTGCCCGGTTGAATTGAACGCAGCCGTACCGGCGACAATGCCCAGCAGGATGCGGAAAACAACGACCGCAGTGCCATCATTAAAGAGGCTTTCGCCTTCGATAATGGTGGTCAACCGCTTTGGCGCGCCGAGCTTTTTGAAAAGCGCAAGCACCGACACCGGATCGGTCGCGGAAATAATGGAGCCGAAGATCAATGCGGAAGACCATCCCAACCCGATCCCATAATGCAAAATCACGCCAATAACACCGACTGAAAGGCCGACGCCAACGGTTGCCAGTGTCAGGATTGGCAGGAGGTTTTCGCGCAGGTGTTGAAGCTTCAGATTCCAGGCGGCTTCAAACAGCAGCGCGGGCAGAAAGACGAGCAGGATCAATTCTGGCGAGACGTGGACAACCGGCAGGAAGTGCATTGGGCTGATGGCCAGTCCCACTACCACCAGCGCCAGCGTGTAAGGCAATCGCACCCATTTGGTCGCCATCGCCACACCCGAGGCAACCAGCAACAGGGCAATCAGTACGGTAATCGAGAAATGCGTTTCGTCCCCAGGGACGGAAGACGTGTCCAAGAAAATCAGCAGTGATGTCGGCATTGTGCTTCCCACTTTTTTGAAATGACAATCAGGCTTGCCTGGGGATCATAACACCCAGACGATGGAAAGCATTACGGCGTCTGATCTACTGACGATCAAGGCGGGCCGGTTAAGCAGCTTCAATAATTCCCACTACCTGCCCCACCGCTGCCGGGTTTTTCCTGGTTATCTCTTCGACAATTTGATCGAGCGCCAACTGCTCTCCTTCGGAAATTTTACTGCTGATGCCGATGAAGCCGCCGGATGCCATAGCAATGCGAATGCAGAAACTGATCAAGTCAGTCCTGCCCGCGACGCGCTCGTTGACTGTTTGATACTCAAGCAGGTGACGGATGATCCGCAGCGTTGTCAGGAAGAATTCGTCCGACGGGCGTTCGTCAAGCCAGTTGTTCAACTGCTCCCAGGCCAAGCTGTCTTTCTTCACGCCCCGCCATTCACACAGGCGCAACACCATCTCACGCTCGCGCGGCGTAACGCTTCCGCTGGCCCAGGCGATCTGCACCAGCGGGACCAGATGCAAGAGCTTGACTGTTTCGCGCGTGTAGCCCAACTCTTGCAGCGTAGCCAGAATGTCTTCATCTGCCATGCCCACGGCTTCAGCCAATTCCTGGCGCTCCGCCTGTTTTGCCGCGCGGCTGCGAATTTGTTCAATGAGTTCTTGTTCCTTTTTGCGGAAATATCCTTCTTCCATCGCCATCCTCCGTTGAGTAAATCCATCTTTTTCCGGCATAAAAATCTCCTTCGTTTGCGTTTTGTTGATTGCGACCGATGCTCGGTCAGAAGTTATGACAAAGAATACAGAGCAATGGCGATTAGCACAGTGAATAGCAAGGCTCCGGCGGAAATCCAATATTTCAATCTCACCAGTTCCGACCAGAGCCATCGCTCAAACATATGCTCTGCCCTGGTGTTTGGGTCTCTTTGCTTGGGCATTCTTTTCAACATAACTTTTCCCCTCTTGATTGTCTCTTCTCTATTCCGAAGCAGTGGCTGATAATGACGCTCGGCGGGAAAAGAAACTATGCATACCTGACCGTCGAAACACACAATAAAAAGTCGTCTGCCGCTTTACTTCCTGTCTGACACGAGAGCAAACGGTATGCCATTCAGCATGCCGCTAACACACCAGAAGGAAGTGTTTTACCGTGCTGATTTCAGAGAGGCGTGGGAGCAGAGGGGGCTGGGGACGCTTCGGCCAAACGCGTTGCGGGCAAATTGCCACAGGCAAAGCTGCGACTAATGTGGCTAATTCCCACAGGGCCTGCCCGAAGTTGAAGCACATGAATTGGGTTAGTATCGCTCGCGGCACTGACCCAATTGCACCCAGCGGTTGGTTGATAAACTTGCCGGAGGGCGAGATTAAATGCAGGCACTGAATCTGGGACAACATTCACTGGAAGAAAATTGGACGAGATTTTCCGAACGGCTCGGCGCCATCAATTCGCGGCTGGCCCAGGAGCTTGAAGGTTGCTGGCGCGATGTCAGCGCGATTCTTGACGGGCAATTGGGGCAACTCAACGTCGTCGGACCAGCCACGCTGGTCACGGCTGATTTGGACGCATTTCAGCGAGAGCGTGCGGAGGCAGCGCACGAACTGCTGATTGAACCGATGGCGCAGTGGGAGCGCAGGCGGCCTTATAAACGGGCCATGCTGGCGATTGACAGTTATGACCGCAGCCTGGCGGAATTGATCAGGTCGCTGCCGGAATCGGTTTTGACGAACGGGCCGCTGACAATGGAATTGCTGGGGCGGCACGTCACCACGGGGATGGCGCGGCGCGTGGCCGGATTCAGACGCAAACAGTACGCGCTGCCTCTGCGCGCAACCATCGCGGCTGATGCGCAGCGACTGACCTTGCAGCGAGCCAGCATCGAAGGCCGGTTTCTGATGACACTGGCGCAAGCCATTCAGCAAATACGAAGCAATTGGGAAGTGCGGCGCGAGGCGCTGGATTGCGCCTCGCAAGGAGAGCCTTCGCCGCAACGGGAAGCCGCGGCGCGTAAAACCGAAGTGGTCAATGCCGCCGGACTCGTGCGGCAGGCAGAAAGCGCGTTGTCTGATTGGCGCGACTGGTCGGCGGGCATGGCCGCGCAATTCGCCCGTCCGCTGCTGAAGAATGTCGCTTGGCGACGCAAAATCAAATCGCCAACTTCAGGCGAATGGCGAGCCGCCTACCTGATCCATTGGAGTGAACAGGCGCGTTCCATCGAAGACGAACTCGGATTTGAACAGTCTCTGGAACGCAGCGAAGACACTATTCTCAGGCTGTCGCAGAGCGGGCTGGATAGTCTGGCCGAGGAGCGCGGCCAACTGCTGGCGGAGCTTGATTGTTTCATCGGCTGGCTGCGCAACCGCTTATCAGACGGCGCGCAAACAGATGTTCCGCCGCCGAAGGCGGATGTTGTTCCGACGTCGAGCAGAATGGCTGAACTGGAAACGAGATTGGAAGGTGCGTGGCGAAATCTGCCGGAGCGCGTGCGCATCCTGACGAAGTTTTCGGCCTTGCCGCGCCGCTGGGCAAAACCGAAGGAATTGCGTCCCGCCGCGACTGCCCGCGAAGCCTTCGAGCGAAGCGGACGCGAAGAGATGGTTTCGACCTTTGCTGAAGCCGAAGCCAGCCATCACCATCTGGTGCGGGTGGTCGAACAGGCTCGCGAAGTTGTCGCTTTTGGCCTGACCGCGGAAGAGGCAGAACAGAAACGCGATCCGCAAATCGCACTGGAAGCTTTGCAGAACGCGGTTTCACTGCTCGAATTTCACCGCAACGAAACGAAAGAATCCGTGACTGATGCCGATGCCCGCTTCACGCGGGCACTGGCAAAAGTCTTCGGCGAAAACCGCCTGATCCTGAGCCGCAACCGGCTTGGAGCTTTCGCTTACCTTGGCCAGCAGGGTGCACAACAGGGTTTCGCCATCGGAAGCCGCCGCGCGCTTGAAGCAACAAAGCGATTGCTGCGCCTTTCGCTGCGGACGCTGCAACAAGCGGGACAAAGTTTCCTGATCTACATTGGCTGGCTCCCCGAGCCTTCACCGGAAGTGGGAGAGGTCATCGTGCGGCCTTTCCTGCCGCAGGAATTCACCGCCGACCTGAGCACGAAGGAACTGCCCGCAATTTACCGCCGCCTGTTCCGGTTTGAAGCGGTGCAAGACCCGCGCTTTCTGGTCGGGCGCGACCGCGAGATGGAAGCAATCGGCGATGCGCGCGCGATGTGGGAAGCGGGGCGTTCGGTGGCCGTCTTGATTATCGGCGAGCGAGGCAGCGGCAAAACCAGCCTGATCAACTGCGCCATCAAGCGTCCGCTGGAAGGGCTGGAGATCGTGCGCGGCGAATTCAATGAACGCTTGTCGAATGCCGGCCAGTTACGCGAATTTCTGGCAAAACTGCTCGGCCTGGATGATCCGGCGCAGCTCGAACAGGCGCTCAACAAACGGCGCCGTGTCGTGGTTTTGGAAGAACTGGAGCGGTCGTTCCTGCGGCAGATCGGTCATTACGCGGCAATGCGTGATTTGCAGCGGCTGATCGCCGCAACCTGTGGCAACACACTCTGGATTGTCGTGACAAATCAAATTGCCTTTCGCTTTCTCGACGCATCGGTTTCGATTGGGCAGAGCTTTTCGCATCGCATCAACGCCGCCAGCGCCGCGCGCGATGCGCTGCGCGATGCCATCCTGTTGCGCCACAACCTGTCGGGTTTGCGGTTGCAATTCTCGCTGCTGCCTGAAGCGCGCACGATTGTCAGCCGGATCAGAAACCGGCTGCGCGGGCAGGCCGATCCCGAAGCGATTTTCTTCGATCAACTGGCCCGGGAGTCCGCCGGAGTCTTTCGCACGGCCTTTGAAATCTGGCTGGGCCAAATCGAGGCTGCGCGGGCGGGCACGCTGTTGATGAAACCGCTGGCCGCGCCTGACTTGACGCCGGTCATTGACGCGCTGGACACCGACGACCTGTTCACACTGGTCGCGGTGCTGCAACACGGCAGCCTGATGGCGGATGAACATGCCACCATTTTCCAAAAGAGCCTGGCTGCCAGCCGCGCGCAGATTGATGAACTGCTGGCGCGTGAAATCATTGAACAGGACCCGGGTCGGCCCGGCTTCCGCATTCGTCCCGAAGCGCTGCGCGTCGTCAAGGAAGCGCTCTATCGGCGTAATCTGCTGTAACCTCTGCGAGGCAAAGTCTATGAACGCACTCTTGCTGATTTTTCAAGTCACAGAAAACCCGGTTGAATTTCTGACCCAATTTACAGGCCGAAACATGCTCTATGCCGCACTGGCTGTCGCGGCGACCTGGCTGCTGGTGCGGGTAAGCAATGCAGTTCTGGAAACACTGTCGAAGCAGGCGCCGCGCGCGCGCTTCTTTTTCAAGCTGCTCGCGCCGGCGTTGCGCTTTGGTTTGTGGCTGGTCGGCACGGTGGTTGTGCTGAATATCTTTTCGCCGTCGCGCGACACACTGCTGGCGGTGCTGGCTTCGGTCGGCATCGCGCTCGGACTCGGCGCGCAGGACCTGGTCAAAAACATCATCGGCGGGCTGGTGATTCTGGTGGATCGTCCTTATCAACTGGGCGACCGCGTCAAGATTGGGGACGCATACGGCGAGATTGATCACATTGGATTGCGCAGCACCAAGCTGACCACGCCCGACGACACGCGCGTGACTATTCCGAACAGCGACATCCTCAGTGGCAAGGCCTGGAACGCCAATTCCGGCGTGCCTGATTGCCAGGTCGTGACGGACCTTTACGTGCCGCATGATACCGACCCGGCAGAGGCCTTGGAGATCGGTTACGAAGCGGCCTTCAGTTCGCCTTATCTGCTGCTGGCTAAACCCGTAGTCGTACTCTTGCAGGATCATTTTCAGCATGCGCCGTATCTGGTCGTTCGGGTCAAAGCCTACGTCTACGACCACCGCTTCGAGCCGCGTTTGCAAAGCGACATCACGATGCGGGCCAAAGCTGAACTTTTACGCCGAGGGATTTTGCAACGATGGCGCGGTTATGGCTTCGCGCTTCCGACTGGAAGCCTGAATGGTGAATAACGAATGAGGATGAACAAGGAGAAAAGACATGGCTGATTTTGTTGACCGCTGGCTCTTCGACCCGACCCTCGGCAAATTCGTGGCGGTTGTGATTGGCCTGCTGACTGAAGTTCCAACGGCTGCGGCTCAACCCTCTCATTACTTTGTCTTGACGTTTTCGGTATCGCCAACGGCCATCTGTGGGGGAAATTCCTCGTCATTTCTTGGTGGGATGAACTTGCATTTCTTGCTTTTCTTCTTCTTTCGTTTTTTTTGAGCTGCGACTGCGATCTCTTCGGGCGACAGTTCACCAATGCGAAAACGCCACAGAACAAGAAAGGTGACACAAAGGACGAAGCTGAGCCAGGCTGACACCATGAACATGGCAAGTCCGCAACCCATTCCAATGCCAAGAGCTATTAGCAGATAGACCCCGTCTGCCGGGTTTTTGAGCGTCGTGCGGAAGCGAACGGACGAAACCACTGCGACCAGGCCAATTGCACGAGAAAAGTTGTCCTGGATGATCATCATCATCGCACACGCGGCCAGCGACATGGCGACGATGGTCTTTACGAAGCCGGGATCGTAATCTGCCGTCTTCGTTGCCAAATAAACGCGCCCGAGGGGAACGACGAGTAGGAGAGTAAGTGCAAGCGACCAGAGCGTCGCCAGGGAGGCATCCCTCGATGCGCTGACATCAAGAGACTCAGTGATAAGTTGATTGACCTTGACGAACCCCGCCAGAGACGGCACCTGTTGAAGGCTGCTAATCAATTCGCGACTGGCACGGGCAAGCAGGCCGAGGAGAAGAAAATAGCCGAAGAGCCTCCACATGCGCGTGAGACGTCGTTTTTCTGATGCGAGACTTGGTTGTTCTAACATATTCGTTTACGTTCCTTTCGCCGCTGATTCGCCTAAGTATAATGATTCTTAAATCTGAAGATAGGACGATCAACCCTGCCTTTGGCTGGCATTGTCTGATGGTGGCGACCTAAAGAGCGACGATTCGCTTTTCGGCATCAAAGATGAAGGAGCAAATCACGATGAATGATGATTCCTGCAGAATCGAGTTTCGCGACGTCCGATTGTCTTTTGGCGACCGCGTCGTGCTTGACGGCCTAAACCTCCAGGTACATCCGGGCGAATTGAAAGTGATCCTTGGCGCATCCGGTTCAGGCAAATCCACTATCCTCCGACTTGTGCTTGGCCTGATAAAACCAGACAAGGGTGAAATTTTCATTGATGGAGAAGACATTTCCCCGCTCACTGAACCGGAATTGATGCCTTTCCGGCAACGCATCAGCATGGTTTTTCAGGATGGAGCGTTATTTGACAGCCTGTCTGTTTACGAAAATATCGCTTACCGCCCGCGCGAATTGCGCTGGGATGAAGAGAAGATTGATCGTCGGGTGCGGCGCGTTCTGGATGAGGTTAACCTACTTGGCGAGGCTGACAGCATGCCGAATGAGCTTTCAGGAGGAATGCGGCGGCGAGTCGCTTTTGCGCGTGCGGTGGTGGATTCACCTGAAATCATTCTGTTTGATGAAGCAACTGCCGGGCTGGATCCACCGACAGCCCGCGAGATTTGTCAGTTGATGATCAAGTTGCGCGACCTGGAAGGCGTGTCTGTGGTTTTCGTGACGCACAAGCTCGATGATGTGCGTTATCTGTCGTCGAATTACATGCATTCGGAAGGAATTGAGCAGGGAGAATTGCATATAGAAGGTGACAGCCTCTGCCTCATCAACACCAAAATCCTGTTGCTTCGGGATGGTAAAATCGCCTTCGAGGGAACCGACGAACAGTTGTGGAATTCCGAGGATCAATATATACAGAATTTCATTCGTATGGATGACCAGGTATGAATAACCAGCGATAACGCTTCTTGATTGCATGTTGGCTGGTGTCGTTTTTCGCTCGTTTTGCTGGAGGAGTCCAACAGACATTTTCCCTATCAGAGCCACAGAGGAGAAAAGTCGTGCAAAGAGTCTTAGTCGTCAGTAGTGAAGATGCCGAGGAATTATCCTGGCTGCTGAAGGCGCCATCGTTACAGAACTGCGAGATTGAAACTGCTGGTGAGGAGACCGATGTCTTGGAGCTTCTGCGACGGCGTGATTTCGACGTTATGGTGACCAGTCCCAGGACTCCGGTGAAGGCGGATCTTGCGCTGTTCAGCGAGATGCGTCGCATCCGCCCCGGCTTGAAACTGATTCTGCTGGCGCCAGAGACTACGTCGAAAGATTTGATCGCCGCCCTGCAGGCGCATGTCTTCGCATGTTTCACCGCGCCTTACAAAACTGTCGAGATCGTGGCGATGATTGATCGAGCGATCGAAGAAAGAGATTGGAAGGATGGCATCGAAGTCCTGTGGGCAAGTTGCGACTGGATTGCGCTGAGGGTCACTCCCCGCCGGTTAACCGCCGAGCGTCTTGTGCGATTTATGAGCGAATTGAGATCGGACCTGCCCGACCCGGAAAGAGAGTCACTCATCACCGCTTTTCGGGAGGTTTTGCTGAATGCAATGGAACACGGCGCGGGCTTCAATCCTGAACTGGTAGTGGAAGTCGCAGCCGTCCGCTCGCAGCGAGCCATCACTTATTACTTCCGCGATCCTGGTCCGGGCTTCAATCAAGAAAATTTGCCGCACGCCGCCGCCTCAAACACGCCCGAAAATCCTATCGGCCATCTGGCATACCGTGAGGAGCACGGGATGCGTCCTGGCGGTTTCGGGATTATGATGACAAAGCAATTGGTGGATGAAGTGATCTACAACGAGGCAGGCAACGAAGTTCTGCTCATCAAACATCGTTGTTGACGGTATTTTCAGGATAACGGACAACTTCAACTGTGCATGAAGCGTTCCCAGCCACCTTACTCGAAACGCTGCCCAACAGAAGCCGCTCGAAGGTGTTCAACCCGCGAGCGCCCACAAAGATGCAATCGGCCTTCCACTCATCAGCCTCTTCCATCAGTGCATGTCTGGGATCATCCATGAGAGCCTTGCCGGATGCATTCAGCCCTGCCGCGCTGAGCATGGCAACTGCTTCGGTCTGTGCATTCTCGGCAAAAAGCTTTTCCGGCCCAAACAAGCCCGGGTCAGTTTGTCGGCGAAACGGGCCATAGCAGGCCACCACCCGGAACTCCGTGCTGGGCGGCCATGCGCGCTTCGCCACTGATTCGATCACGGCGGTGGAATCAGGTGATCCGTCCACTCCAATAATATTTTTTACGGGCGCCTGATCGCGTTTGACTTCTCCGCGGACAACTCGCACCGGACAACGCGCGTTATGTAACACTGACATCGTTACGCTACCCAAGAAAAATCGTGTCAGAGCCGTGCGTCCATGCGATCCGACGACGATCAAATCCGGACTCCACTGATCGGCTTCGGTCAGGATTTCCATCATCGTCGAGCTGGCAAATCCTTTGGCTCTCACGATCCAGCCAGGAAAATGCTGGCTGATTTGGCCGGCGGCTGTTTGCGCCAGTTTTTGCGCCTCGCTTTTCTCGTGCGAAATAAATTCGTTGCTTGGCATTGGTAGTGCGATCCCGATGTGTGAGACATCTGGCACAAAGACTTCCGATACTGATAGCACATGCGCCTTAGCTACCGACGGCAACCCCGCCCGGAGCAAATCGTCCAATGCTGCGTCGGAAAACGAAGAGCCATCATAAGCGATAAGTAATTTCATCATGTTCATTCTCCTTCATCTCTTCTTTAAGTGCCTGAATGCTCATTGTCCTATGCCGCTCTGAGATATTCCGAAGTGCCGCTCGTCGGATGACGTCTCCCCACTTTCTTCTCGCTTACTCCCAGGCCTAACAGCAACATCTTGGGCAAGGGGAAACTATGGTTGCAGATTACACATTTGTAAAATGATCGCTTGCGCATTCCGTAACAGTGCCAGAGCGTCTGACAATTTGGGCAGTGGACCGAAACACTATTTTTCCATACTGATTGCACGTTATTGCCTTTCTCTTTTTGTGCCATTTCACATTGTCTCCTTTATCAATTTCAGCAGGCTCAGCTAAACCAGGCAGCGAGTTTTGAATGCAGGGTTAAGTAAACTTGTGCAGGCTGCTTTAACTGAATCATTGGCCCGAGTAGTCAC
>CAZXHW010000226.1:0-10238 GCA_964639915.1 uncultured Heliomicrobium sp. | reverse complement strand
CGCCGCCGCCATTGGTTGCGCCCCACAGACGTCCCTGCCGGTCTTCGGCAATGGCATTGACAATGAGGCTTCCCAGCCCGTCCCGTTCTCTGTAGTTCGTGAAATGATAGCCATCGAAGCGCGAAAGCCCTTCCCAGGTGCCGAACCACAAGTAGCCTTTGCGATCCTGATGAATGGCTCCAACGCGACTGTGAGCAAGTCCGTCAGTCACATCATAGTGGCGCACCGGAAGTCGTTGCGCGTAGACCGGGAGGGTAGCGAGCAGAAATAAGCCGATCGCAAGATACTGCACTGTCATCGCCAAGGCCGTACCGACAATATTCAGAATGGTAGATTGATGAAATCGCTCAAGGTTCATAATCCCGCCAGCGGCATCATACTGCGCGCTGACAGGAATGAGCGAGACCTAACAAGGGACTAGCAAATAGGAAGCGTGAACATGACTGTTGTGCCTCGCCCGATTTCGGATTGAGCGGAAATTTGTCCCTTATTAATTTCAATCAGCCGCTTGGAGATGGCGAGCCCCAACCCTGTGCCGCCGGATTGAGTGTTGGGCACAGATAGGAACCGGTTGAAGAGGCGAGTGAGGTATTCGGGCGGAATTCCATACCCGGTGTCAGTGACGGAGACGGCTACGTAATTCTCGCGCTGCACTGCGTTGATTTGAATAGAGCCACCGCGCGGGGTATTCCGGACAGCGTTACTAAGCAGGTTGTCGAGCACACGCTGAATCTGCTCTGCATCTGCCTGCAGCAGGGGCAAACCGGCTGCAATATCGGTATTGATCGTTTGATCCTTCGCTTTGGCTGTTAGACGGTACGTTTCAATAACACGCTCAATCAACTCTCTGATTTCAACTGTGCCAAAGTGCGGCGAGGCTTCGCCGGATTCAATGCGCGACAGGTCAGTCAAGTCTCGCATTAACTTTTCCAACCGCTCGCTCTCTTCGCGGCAGCCGTAGGCAATTTCCATCTGTTTGTCGTTTAGCTCTCCGGAGGCTTCCGAAAGAAGGCAATGCAGCCCCATCTGTAAATTCAACAGCGGAGCCTGAAAGTAATGAGCCGCAGTGTTTACGAATTCGGTTTTCAGCCGATCCACTTCATGAAGGTGAGTAATGTTTTCAAGCAAAGCAACGGTGCCCAACAACTGCCCATCGCCGTTATGCATTGGGGTTGTCCGAAGGCGAAAGCTCTGATCTGAACCATTAACCGAGATTGGAATGCCTGCGGCAGCGCGTTCCAGGTTCACAGAGCGTTGCGCATGAAGGGCTTCAGAAACGGCCATGGTGATGCGCTGGTCATGCGCAACATCGGCGATGGGCAGGCCAATTACCTGATCTTCTTTGCCAAATAAAGCCTGCGCCGCACGATTCAACCTGGTCACCTTCCCTTCTTCGTCGGTTACCAGCATCGGCTCAAACAATGAATCCAGCGCGGCTTCGGTTGTTTGCTGCGCGACCACCAGCTTCCCTAAATCCGAACGGCGCAACTGTCGAATGCGTTCAGCCATGCGATTGAATTCGACCGCCAGCAAACCCAGTTCATCGCGGGAATCAATTTCTACTTTTGTCTCAAGATTACCTCCGGCAAATTTTGCCGTAGCCGTAGTCAGTTCCCGCACCGGGCGAACAATCATTTGCGCCAGCAATATAGCCAGCACGACTCCAAGCGCGCCCAGCGCAATGGCCAGCCCCAACGTGATCAGAAACCATCGCCGGGCAGCTTTCGCCGCCGCGTCAGACTTTGCCAGCATTGCCGATTGATTCATGTGCAACAATTCGTCACAGCGCCCGCGCAAGCGGTGAAACACAGGCTCAAGCTGCTGGAAGTAATGTTCATTTCGAGAAGCGGAACTAGACAACGGTAAGACCTCAAATTGGCCGTAATATTCTGCGCGATCCTGGCGGATGGTTTCGATGAGTTGGGCTTCGCCCGGTTCGGTGATGTTGTGGGCGGCTTTATCGAACGCGATATCAAAGCGCCGTTGGTGCTCATGCAATTGCGCCTGCGCGCGCTGTTGCTGGCCAAGCAAGAAAAAGACCGCCGCTGAATCCTGCCGTTCCAGGCTTTCTTTCATATCCTGGGCCGCAACAACAGAATCGTAGTTATGCGAAAGAATCTGTCGCGTTACCCCGCTCATTTCGCGCAGCCGCCAGGCGCTCCATCCGCCCAGTGCCAGCAATGCCACAACGAAGATGGAATACCCAAGCAAGAGTTTCGTGCGTAAATTCATAAGTCTCAGCGTCTGCCAATTGCCGGCAGATCAATAAGCCTTCCCGTCGCGCGTAGCGCGCTGTTCATTCGCATCCACCGGTTGGGCGTCACCTAGTGGAACAACGTGAATGCTGGCGTCGCGCACTTCGTTCAGAAACCGGTTGATTACAGAGCCGCGCAGCACGATGTCCCAGCGGGAGCGCGCCGATTGACCAAAGATGACGTGCGTGACGCCTTCGCGGCGGGCAAAGTCAATCAGCGCGTCGGCCACGCGCGAGCTTTTCAGCCGCACGAATTGCGCGCCCAAACCTTCAGCAAAACGAACGTTTTCCATCAAGCGGTTGTAATCCTTCGGATCAATTCGCCCGGGTTCTTCGCGTGGAGATTCGACGTAAACGGCAAACCAGTCCGACGCCAAACGGCCAGCGATGCGCGACCCAACGCGCAGCAATTTTTTGGCATTGCCGCGCGAAGTGATGCAAACCATCACCTTTTCAGGAATGACGGCATGCTCCAAGCCTTCGCGTTCTCGGTAATCGTGCGCCTTGGAAGCCTGGTCTTCGGCCACCTGCCGCAGAGAAAGCTCGCGCAAAGCAGACAGATTGCCTTTGCGGAAGAAGTTGTTCAGGGATTGTTCGATCTTTTCGACACTATAAATCTTGCCTTGTCGCAGCCGTGTGCGGAGCGTGTCCACAGAA
This sequence comes from uncultured Heliomicrobium sp., assembly GCA_964639915.1. Classification (GTDB taxonomy): domain Bacteria; phylum Acidobacteriota; class Blastocatellia; order RBC074; family RBC074; genus RBC074. The sequence goes on along the minus strand of CAZXHW010000226.1, from coordinate 7,327 downwards.
ACGTCCACATTGACGACTTCGTCTGCGCGCTGTAAAAAACTGTCGGGAACCGTCTCACGGACGCGAACGCCTGTGGTGCGCTCCACCACATCGTTCAGCGATTCCAGATGCTGAATATTCACAGCAGTGATGACCGTGATGCCCGCCGCCAGCAGATCCAGCACGTCTTCGTAACGCTTGTGATTCTTCGAGCCGGGAACGTTGGTATGCGCGAGTTCATCAACAATTGCGACTTCCGGCTGACGCGCGATGACGGCTTCAACGTCCATCTCTTCCAGCACAACGCCACGATATTCGATGCGGCGTAGTGGCACGCGCTCCAAATCCCCGACCATCGCTTCCGTATCGGAACGCTTGTGAGTCTCAACAATGGCGACAACCACATCCACGCCCTGCTTTTTGAGCAAGTGCGCTTCTTCCAGCATCTGGTAAGTCTTGCCGACGCCGGGTGCAGCGCCGATGTACACGCGCAGCCGCGCCCGCTCGCTTTCCTTGAGCTTGGCCAGAAATGCTTCCGGAGATGGCCGTTTGTCGCCGTTGCTGATCATCGCTTGATCACTTCCTCAATGGTTTGATCTCATCCAGCTTCAAATTCATCAGCAGCACATTCACGCGCGGTTCGCCCAGGAAGCCGAACTGGCGGCTTTCTGTAAACTCTGCAACAACACGCCGCACTTCGTCTTCGCTTATGCCGCGTTCGCGCGCCACGCGCGGAACCTGGAAATCCGCTCCGGCGGGCGAGATATGCGGATCAAGCCCGGAACCGGAAGTTGTCACCAAATCAACCGGCACAGGCTTTCCGGGATTTTCCGCTTGCAGCTTTTCCGTGTCGGTTTTGACGCGATCAATCAGCTTCTTGCTGGTCGGGCCAAGATTGGAACCCGAAGACGCGCCCGCATCGTATCCGACGGTTCCGGCTGCCGAAGGCCGTGAACGAAAATACCCCGGCGAAGAAAACGGCTGGCCGATCAACCGCGAACCGACAATCTGGCCATTGCGTTCAATCAATTGGCCATTGGCTTTGTCCTTGAACATCACTTGCGCCAGCCCGGTGACAACCAGCGGGTAAACCACTCCTAAAAGCACCGTTGTCACAATTGTCATCAATACTGCGGTAATGAGATTTTTTACCATTTGATTTGCCTCCTTTACGCAAGCCCCAGCGTCACGATAATCACGTCAATCAACTTGATGCCGACGAACGGAATGATGATTCCGCCCAATCCGTAAACTAGCAGATTGCGCCGCAACAGCGCCGCCGCGCTCAAGCTTCGATACTTCACGCCTTTCAGCGCCAGCGGAATCAGCACCACGATGATGAGTGCGTTAAAGATCACCGCCGACAGAATCGCCGATTGCGGCGTGGCCAGATTCATAATGTTCAGCGTATTCAGCACCGGGAAGGCCGCCGAAAACATCGCCGGAATGATGGCAAAATACTTTGCCACGTCGTTGGAGATGGAAAACGTCGTCAGCGCGCCGCGTGTCATCAGCAACTGTTTGCCAATTTCGACGACTTCAATCAGCTTGGTCGGGTTGGAATCCAGATCAACCATGTTCCCGGCTTCTTTTGCGGCCTGCGTGCCGGAGTTCATCGCCACGCCGACATCCGCCTGAGCCAGCGCCGGAGCGTCATTCGTGCCGTCGCCGGTCATCGCAACCAATTTGCCTTCGGCTTGTTCGCGTTTGATCAACGCCATCTTGTCTTCGGGCTTGGCTTCCGCCAGAAAGTCATCCACACCCGCCTCACGCGCAATCGTTGCGGCGGTCAGCGGGTTATCGCCTGTGATCATGACCGTCTTGATGCCCATTGCACGCAGTTGATCAAAACGTTCTTTCATCCCGCCTTTGACGATGTCTTTCAGATAAATCACGCCAAGCGGACGTTTGCTGTCTGCCACGACCAGCGGCGTGCCGCCCGCGCGTGAGATGCGATCAACGATATCGCGCAACTCGAGCGGCGCTTGTGAGCCGTTCCCATTGACGTATTTTTCAATCGCGTCTACCGCGCCTTTGCGAATCTCGCGCCCGTCATAATCCACGCCAGACATTCGCGTCTGCGCGGTGAAGGGAATGAAGTGCGCTTCGTGGGGCGCAAGCTCGCGACCTCGCAGTTTGTACCTTTCTTTCGCCAGCACGATGATCGAACGGCCTTCCGGCGTTTCGTCCGCCAGCGAAGAAAGCTGCGCCGCATCGGCCAAATCGGTTTCACTGACGCCAGGCAATGGAATGAACTCCGTCGCTTGCCGGTTGCCGAGCGTGATCGTCCCTGTCTTGTCGAGCAGCAGCGTGTTCACATCGCCCGCCGCTTCCACCGCACGACCCGACATCGCCAGTACGTTGTGCTGAATCAGCCGATCCATTCCGGCAATGCCAATGGCCGAAAGCAATCCGCCAATCGTCGTCGGAATCAAACAGACCAACAGCGACACCAGCACAAAAATCGTTTGCTGCGCGCTCGAATAAATCGCGAACGGCTGCAAAGTGACGACCGCCAATAAAAAGATGATCGTTAATCCCGCCAGCAAAATGTTCAACGCGATTTCGTTTGGTGTCTTTTGCCGTTCGGCGCCTTCGACCAGTGCGATCATCCGGTCAATAAAGGTCTCGCCGGGATTCGACGTGATGCGAATTTTGATTTGATCGGAAAGCACGCGCGTGCCACCCGTCACAGCAGAACGGTCGCCGCCCGCTTCGCGAATGACCGGCGCGGATTCGCCTGTAATCGCCGATTCGTCCACCGAAGCGACGCCTTCGATGATTTCGCCGTCGCTGGGAATGAATTCGCCCGCCGCAACGATGACGACATCATCCTTGCGCAGTTGCGGGGCGTCCACTTCCTGCGTCTTGCCGTTAGGCAGCAGCTTGCGCGCTTTGGTTTCGGTACGCGCTTTACGCAGATTGTCGGCTTGCGCTTTGCCCCGCCCTTCAGCCATCGCTTCGGCGAAGTTGGCGAACAGCACCGTGAACCAGAGCCACAGCGTTATTTGTAAAGCGAACCCAACGCCCGCGACGCCTGTCGCCAGGTCGCGGATCAGCAAAAGACTGGTGATGACGCTGCCGACTTCAACGACAAACATCACAGGATTTTTCATCATCGCCACCGGATTCAGCTTGCGAAACGAATCAACCAGGGCGCGCGTGATGATCTTCGGATCCCAAATGGAAATAGATTTTTCTTTCGACATACTTACTTTCCGTTTGTGGTCCCGCATTTAGACAGAAAGAGAGATTGGCCAATCCATCCGCCTGAAGCCGGGACTACGAGCTAAAATGTTTGCCCAGCCTGCATCAGCAAATGCTCCACGATCGGGCCAAGGCTCAGCACCGGGAAAAAGGTCAGAGCGCCAACAATCACAATCACACTCACCAGCAGCGTCGTAAACAGCGGCGTTGTCACAGGAAATGTGCCCAAACTCGGCGGCACGGCTTTCTTGCGACCCAGATTCCCAGCCAGCGCCAGCATCGGGATAATCATGAAAAAACGTCCCAGCAGCATCGCTGCGCCGATAGTGGAGTTGTACCAGTACGTGTTTGCCGAAATACCAGCGAAGGCCGATCCGTTATTCCCAGTGCCCGATGTGAAGGCATACAGCATTTCCGACAGCCCGTGCGGGCCTGCGTTGTTCAATTGTGACGTACCAAACCCCGGCGAGACCGATGAAATTGCCGTCAGAATCAAAATCGTCAACGGGAAGATCAGCACGTTCAGCATCGCCATTTTCACGTCGAAGGATTCGATCTTCTTGCCCATGTACTCCGGAGTGCGACCGACCATCAGCCCGGCGATAAAAACCGCCAGCACGATGTAAATCAGGATGCCGTACATTCCCGCACCTACGCCGCCAAAAACCACTTCGCTGAGCATAATGTTGGCCAGCGGAACCAATCCGCCGAGCGGCGTAAACGAATCGTGCATTGAATTGACCGCGCCGCATGAAGCATCCGTCGTCACAGTGGCAAACAGCGCAGAGTTGGCAATGCCGTAGCGCACTTCTTTGCCTTCCATGTTTCCGCCGGATTGCGCCGCACTGGCGGTTTGGTTTACGCCAGCGAGCATTGGATTGCCTTGGGCCTCAGCCCAGTACGCAACCGTTACGCCGACAAAAAACAGCAGCGCCATTGCCGCAAACACTGCCCAGCCGTGTTTCGCCGAGCCGGTCATTCGTCCCAGCGTGTATGTCAATCCAGCCGAGATGGCGAAGATAGCGAACATTTCCAGCAGGTTCGTCAGCGGCGTCGGGTTCTCGAAAGGATGCGCCGAGTTGGCATTAAAGAAGCCGCCGCCATTCGTGCCCCACATTTTAATGGCTTCCTGCGAAGCAACTGGACCTTGCGCAATGGTTTGGGTTTTCACTTCACCTTGTGAATCAATCAACGTCGCGGTGTCGTAAGCCTTCAGATTCTGCGTGACGCCTTGAGAAACCAAAAACAGCGCGCCAACCAGACAAAATGGCAACAGCAGCCAAAGCGTTGCGCGCGTCATGTCCACCCAGAAATTGCCCAGGGTGTCTTTTTCGCGCTGCGCAACGCCGCGAATGAAGGCGATAGCCAGCGCAATACCAACCGCCGCCGAAATGAAATTGTGATACGCCAACCCGGCCATCTGCGTCAGATAGCTCATTGTCACTTCCGGCACATAGCTTTGCCAGTTGGTGTTGGTCGTGAACGACGCTGCCGTGTTAAATGCCGAGCTAGGCTCGACGTTGGCTAATCCCTGCGGGTTGAACGGCAGAAATGCCTGCAACCGCTGAATCAGAAACAGAACAACCATCGAAACGGAACTGAATAGCAACATTGCCACGCCGTATTCGGTCCAACGCATTTCGCGTTTTTCGTCCACGCCGGTCAGCCGGTAAATCAGCCGTTCGATGGGACGCAGAACAGGATCAAGAAACGTTCGTTCGCGGTTGAAGACTCGTGCCATAAACACACCCAGCGGTTTCGTGACCGCCAGAATCAGCCCGAAGAACAGCAATATTTGTAACCATCCGTTGGTAGTCATCGGATTTGCCTCTTTAGAATTTTTCGGGGCGCAAAAGCGCGTACGTTAGGTAAACAAGCAGGAGGGCGGAAACCACAATGCCCAAAATTGCTTCGAGGTTCATAAATCGCTCCTTTATTGCAGTTTCTCGCAGCCCCGCACGTAGGCCAGCGAGAGCAGAAAAAACGCCACTGTTCCAAGGATAAAAATCAAATCCAACATAAATCCTCCTTCGTGTTTACCAACCACCTTGCTTGCGACCGAACCACCAGACCAGCCCAATCGTCGCTGTGTTTTGCTCTTTCTTCAGCACGCCTGGCGCATTGGTCAGGAAAAACGGTTGATTGGAAAAGTCGCGTCGCCATTCGGCGCGCAATAACACACCTTCGTCGAATTTGTATTCGGCTGTCGCGGTCGTTTCCTTCAACGCCTGCGTCGCGCCGCTGAAAAAGCCGCCGCGATCCGACAGATATTCAGTGCGTCCGGCCAGCGCAAATTTCGGCGTGAACTGATACCGCGCATAAGCCGCTCCGCCCGTCACACGCAATGGCGAAGAAAAGGTTTGCGCACGATTGATCACGTAATCGAATTGCCCCGCGAAAGTCAGTTTGTCCGTCGCATTCCACGACGCATACGTGTCGAAAATGTGCGTGCGGCCACGCGGTGCAGGTTGAATCTGATCGGTCGAAAGTCCTGGCTGTGTCGGCAACGGCGCCAAACCCAGATTCAATGCCGGATTCACATCGCGCGTTTCAATGCCTGTGTAATAGTTGACGTTCCACGAAACGCTCTTGGCCGGTTTGATGTTCAGCAACACCGCTTGCGACTTGAAGCCGTTGAAGTCTTCGCTTTGCCCGATCCCGTTGACCAGGTAATGCGTGACATTGAACTTGTCGTTGAATGCATAGTTGCTGCGAACGCCCAGATGGTAATACGGCAAAAAGTTGAACAGGTACGAGCGCGTATAGTTGACCTGGTCTTTCGTGTAATTGCCTTCAAAGCCCAGCGAACTCGCGAATTTGCCAAAGTCCATCGTCAACCCTTTGCCAACAGGCGCGACGTAGGTTCCGTACGCTTGCCAGATGTGGCGAAATGCTTGCGGGCGCTGTTCATTGCCCGGATTGCCTCCGCCAGCTTCGGTCGCTTGGCCGAACATCAAATCCAATCGTCCGCCAAATCGGCGTCCGGCTTCAACGTCAGGCGCGCGTTCAATCACAATGGTCGCCTGGCTCAAGGTAAAGCTGTTGCTTTGGGCGTCATACGCGCGCAGCAAATTGATTCGGCCAATCGGGCGGTTGAAGTTATAGCCGTAATGACCATCAATCGTGGCGTTGATCGTCGTGCCGCGAAAGAAATCCAGGACGCTGCGATCGTCAGCAGACAATGTCTGCGATGGCGTTGCTGTTTGTTGTAGCGTGGACGTCGCAACCGGAGCCACAGCCGTTGCGCCTGAAGGAACAGTGGTTCCCATTGTCGCTTTTGCCAACGCCGCGCTCTTTTCTGCTTCCAGTTGATTGACACGCGTGCCCAACTGTTCGACCAGTTGCCGCATTTGGCGCATCTCTTCCACCAAAGCTTCATTGTCCTTTTTGTCCTTGGCCCTGCCGGTTTCTTTTTTATCTTCCGTGGCATTTTTTGGATTGTTAGCTGCAACAGCTAACTGAGCCTGCGGCGCTTGGCCTGTGGTTGCCTGTGCAATTGCCGTCGTTGGCAACAACACCGCAAAACTCAGTACAAAAGTCTTCACCACAGATTGACCGGCTTTTTTAATCGGTGCGGCCGAATCAAGCCGCAGAAAGAGCAAATAAGCAGGTAGTGTGAATATAAAAAGTATGGCTAACAGGTTAAGCATTCTGGTTACTCCCGCGCAGATTGCACAGGGAAATGCGCAATCTGCGCTCTCTTCATTGTTCGTCGTCGTCAAAACGTATGACTTTCGACATACGCTTTGGCTCCCTCTTCTCCATCCAATCCAGACAGAATGCCCCCAGGATGATGAGCGGAACTACCAGAAAAAGCAGCAATGATCCGGCGGTTGAAAGCCATTGCTGCACGTCTTTGCTGACGGTCAGCCATCCAGCAACAATCAACAGCGCGCCCAACAATCCGCTTCCCACCCCACCAGCCAATCCGATGACAACTCCTACAACTTGAAACTTGGCCCGCAAGCTGTGACTGGTCGGTTGAAAGTTTGTCTTTATTGGTGTGTGAAATTCTGTAAATGCCAAAGCTTTCATGTCGCTCTCCTCTGGCTGCATCTGCTCGTCTACGCGACTGTTTCGGCAATGCGCGTTCCGCTGCGATGGCAACCCTGACTCTGTTTGGTTTGGATCAATCATTGAC
>CAZXHW010000225.1:0-10253 GCA_964639915.1 uncultured Heliomicrobium sp. | reverse complement strand
TCCTGAATGACAAAGACGTCAAGATGATCGGAGTTGAAGCCTGTGTGCGCGGATTGTCGCTTGGCGAGCACGCAGCGCGGTTTCTGGAAGAAGGCGGCGGCAGAATTGGCGTACTGCAAGGAACCCGAAGCTATGTTTTGCAGGATGATCGTGGGCAGATTGCGCTGACGCATTCAATTTCCGCCGGATTGGATTATGCCAGCGTCGGGCCGGAACATTCTTACCTTCACGACATGAAGCGCGCCGAATATGTGTTTGCCAATGACGATGAAGCTCTGGCTGCATTTCAATTATTGGCCAAGCTGGAAGGGATCATCCCGGCGCTGGAATCTTCCCACGCGATTGCCGAAGTCGTGAAACTGGCTCCGCGCTTATCAGCAAAACAAATGATTTTGGTCAATCTATCCGGCCGTGGCGATAAAGACGTTCACACGGTCGCTGATGCCCTGAATGAGAAATTGTGATGGCAAAGCGTGCGGTCAAGACTGACGACCTGGTTGCTGAAATCAAACAGTTGATGGGCGAACAGCTTATTTCTGTGATTTACCAGGACAGAATCCGCACGATTCGCTCGCGAAGCTATCAGCTTAATGCTCCGTCAAAAAAAGTAGAGATTGTTGTCATGCATACGCTGCTGGGCGTTGAGCTAAAAGTTGGCAAGCGACGGTTGACTTGTCCCGATCTGGCGACTGCGCGGTATCTGTCGGTGTTTGCCCGATTAGGAGTTTCAGCGGTTGCTGTCCCTTACGACATCACGAAAATTTCCCGGCTGGCGGACGATCTGGAATCATCCTGGTTCCGGATGCAGATGCTGGTAGAGCATCTTGCCACGGGATGCAGTGAACGATTCCGCAATAAGGTCATCAATAGTTTGATCGCAGACCAGCGAGACGCAGTTGCTGCGCTTGGAGCAGGTCCTGCGATTCCTGAATTCAGTTCAAGCACAAAACAACGAAAACCGAAATTCTGAGAACCAGATGAAGCTGCTTATCAAAAATTCTTTGCTCGTCGGAATGATGCTTCTGGTCATTCAATGGCCTGTGGCTTCAGCGCAACAACCGCCGCCTGCGCCGACACTCGATCAAATCAAAGCAGAGAAGTTTGTCGTGCAATTACTGAACGGGAAAAAGTCTGAACTGAGCAAGTTGCTGGTAGAAGGGAAACCGGTCGTTTTGGATTTTTGGGCGACATGGTGCGGGCCTTGTCGGCAGGAAATTCCGCATTTGGTTGAACTTGCCGAACAGCATAAAAAAGACGGCCTGATCGTTGTTGGTTTGACTGTCGAAGATGCGCAAACGCAGCGCGAACGCGTGAAATCTTTCGTCAAGGAATTTGGTGTCAACTATCAAATCGCCTTCGCTCCCGAACAGCTTTACAGATCGTTTAACGGCGGTTCGCCTGCTATCAGAATTCCTCAAACTTTTGTTTTTGGCATAGATGGAAAACTGGTAAAGCGGCTGATTGGATACAACAATCAGCTTGGCAGGCAAATGCTGACTTCGGCGGTTGCCGAAGCTGTCGGCGGGGCAAAAGTCGGTCCCGTGAACCAGTGAAAATTAAAATAGCGGTGAAGGCAGCGGTTGTTTTTGATAGAAAGGGCAGGCTATCATACGACCCGTTCGTTGCAGGCTTAGTTTTAAGCCATCGTCCCAACCACGAATGCGAACTTTTACTTCTTCACTAAGGCAGACACATCTGATGTTTCAACCGAATTCTTCATCTCAACGCGTGGATATTTCTTTGCCACGCAAGTCTTTGCGAGTCCTTGCCCTGCTGACCTTTACCTTCCTGACAGCCTGCTCCAGCAGTAGCGTGGCTGATAATTCTTCCGACACCAAAAGCAATTATCGTCCGCCTGCAAGTTTGCGAGGTCAGCTTGATTCGCGCGTCAACGATGCCAATTTGTCGATGCTGAATGGCGGCAGCGTTAAATTCGGAGATCTGGTGGGCAGCAATAAAGTTGTTTTAGTGAATTTTTGGGCGACGTGGTGTGGACCTTGCCGCCGTGAAATTCCTGATTTGATTGCCCTGCACAAACAGTTCAAAGACAAAGGGGTCGAAATTGTCGGGCTAACCGTTGAAGATCCTGAAATGGAGCGGAGTCGCGTGGAAATGTTTGTGCAACAGTTTTCGATGAGTTACCGCGTAGGCTTTTCTCCGCGGGATATGTTTGGATTGTTCAACGTTGCCAATGGCAATGATCCGCGTATGCCGATTCCGCAAACGTTTATTTTTGGTAAAAACGGCAAAGTGATTGATAGTTTGCCCGGCTTACGCCCTGATTTTCGGACTTGGGCTGAAGGCGCGATCAACCACGCGCTCAGTTCAACATAGTTTTCCCAACGCCCTGCATTCCATTCCTCGACTAACACAAGATTTGCCATTTGGAGGTAGAAATATTTTTATGCGATATCGTCAATTTACATTCTTTTCAGTCCTGATCCTCAGCGGATTGATTGGCCAAAGTCTTTTCAGTGCGGGAGCGCAGCAAAAGCCGGGCGAAAAAGTTGCCAGTTCGGCCCAGGATGAACCAGTTGCGATTACTGCCAGAACCAAAATTGACAAGGGGCCTGAAACCCGAACTCCCACGCAGGACGATTTTGGCAATTTCCGTTTCCCGGTGATTAACAATAAAGGTGACATTGCCTTTTTGGCTTTGTTTCCCAAGCCCGGCGCGCCGAGCAATGCTGGCATGGCTGCTTTTATTCGCATGGCTGACGGCACTTGGAAAATCATGCATGAAGGCGAAAAAGCAGCGAATCTGAGCGAGGGGATTTTTGGCCTTAGCGCTCCGTCCTTTAACGACAACGGAGACCTGACCTTCTATTCAAGTTTCGGCAAACCAAGCGGCCCGAACGTATTTGTGCCGATTGATCCCAACGATCCGGCAGCGCACGGTGCGATCAACAAAAACGGCGGCTTGTTCATCAAAAATTCGCAAGGCTTGAAAAGCCTTATTAAGTTAGGGGATGAAGTCCCGAAAATGCCTTCGCATTTCAGCGGATTCAGCAATGGTTCGACAAACAGCAAGGGAGTTACGGCGTTTGTCGGTACTTACAGCGATCCAGACGGCAAAGGATTGTTTCTAGTTGAAAACGGCCAGTTGCGTTTGGTGGTTCGCAGTGGACAAAAAGTCGGCGTTCTAGGGGGAGATGAAACTTTCTCAGAGCATTACTACCCGACAGCAATCAACGAACGAAACGAAGTCGCTTTCATGGCTCGCATCGGCGAAAAGAGCGGCGTCTTTGTTTCGCGTCCTGCTACGGCTGCCAATCCATCCGGAATTGACTTGGTTGCTTTCGTAGGAAGACCGTCGCCGATTAAAGGTTCCAACTTCCTAGGATTTGGCAATCGCACACCCTCAATCAACAACAAAGGCGAAGTCGCGTTTGCTGCTTTTTACGACGCGCAAAAAGGCGAAGCGGCGGGACGGGGCTTGTTCTTCAAGGGAGTTACCGGCCCGATTCAAGTGGTTGCCAAGAGAGGGGACGCCGTGCCAACCGGAGGAACATTTGAAGACTTTCTTTCTCCCGCAGTGAACGCTCGTGGAGATGTTGCCTTCATCGGACTTTTTGCCGGACGCAATCGCGGCTTGTTTATCAAAACTGCGAAAGGAATTGAGCCGGTTGCGATGATGGATCAGAAAATCCCCGGATCGAAGGACGAATTCGAAATTTTCAGTAATTTCCAGCAACCTTCCATCAATGAGCGCGGCGAAGTCGTCTTTTACGCCCAGTTGAAAAACTCCGAAGTTGCGCTTTTCCATCGGGATGAAAAAGGCGTTTTGCATACCCTGGTCCGCCGCGGCGACAAGATGCCGAAATAACGACTAGCGCTGAATCGAACGGTTCCAAAGGCACGAATGAGAAGAAGGCTTAACTGGCTTTTTCATTCGTGCCTTTTTGTTTGGATTTGAAAGACAGCTCTCCAGCCCTCCTCCGATTCAAGTAATTGCTCTCTGGCACTCACCTTGCCCAACAAAACTACGCAGACTTTACACACTTCTATCACTTACGTTTTTTGCCACAACTGACGGCAATGATGTATCGCAAACCGACAATTGCTTGAAAAGTGATTGCGCAGCATACGTTTCAAAGTTTGGCAATTGATACAGCGTAAGTCTGGAAGCGTGCAGGTAACCACTCTCTTGTTGGTATTACTCAGATCGGTGTTAAGCCCGAATTTTTGGTATTCGGCAAGGTGTGGCAATTCCAGAATGATCAATTGGCTGCCGTCGGCATGTCGCTACGGGCGGCCCTAAATTTAGGAGGATTGAAATGCAAAAACGGATTTTCTTTGTTTTTATTGCCACTCTGGCGTTGTTTGGCTTCGGAGGCCTAACACAGGCAAAATCAGAACGAGCCACATCACAAGACAGTCAACACTCCATGACAATAGATATGTCTGGCGGAGCAGAGGTTCCGGGGCCAGGGGACACTGATGGCAGCGGAACAGCCAATCTCAAGCTTGATCACGCCAAAGGCGAGCTTTGTTATGACATTAGTGTAAAGGACATCGAAGCGCCCACTGCGGCGCATATTCATGCTGGTGCAGCAGGTAAAGCCGGTGCTGTGAAAGTTCCACTCAAGAAAGCGGCAGACGGTTCTTGGAAAGGATGCGTCAGCGCAGACAAAACCTTGCTCAATGACATTATGAAAAAACCGGGAGAATTCTACGTCAACGTTCATACGGCAGACTTTCCGAATGGGGCGATTCGCGGCCAGCTCGGCAAGTAATTTTCTAGGAAACAGGTCTAACGTTTGATGAAAGCCTTTGCGTGTAATCGGTGCTTTAGCCCGCTGCACGCGGGTAAAGTTAGGTTCCACGGAAAGGCTTCTCAATTTCCCCCTCTGAAACTGAAGAAGAAAATGATCAGGAAATTAAAGTCTGGAAAGTATCGTCTTTACTCCGTCAAGAAGGACCCCAAAACAGGGAAACGACGCAACTTGGGAACCTTTGACACACGAGAACAGGCGGAAAAACACGAGCGAGAAGTGCAATACTTTAAGCGAAAAGGGTAAAACTAAAGCACAGAGGAACCCACTGATCTCAGCCAAAAAAGATTTAACAGGCCCAAGCTTTACTCAATAGTTGGCTTGAATTACGATCCAGCCATCGCAAATCAACAGATAATCAGATCAGGAAAAACAAGGAGAGATACGGTATGTGCAGCTCACGTCGTTCGTCCCTGGCAGCTATTGTTGTGCTTTCGCTGCTGTTTGGAGAAGTGTGTACTTCTGCCCAGGCACAAAGTGGGAAAGCAGATGGGACGCGCCCCGAACACGTCATTTTGATTTCGGTGGATGGGATGCCACCTGACTATTACACAGCGCCCGAAAAGTTAGGACTGAAAGTGCCTACGTTGACGATGATGAAAAATGCAGGTGCGTATGCCGAAGGCGTGCAAGGCGTTTATCCGACCGTGACTTATCCCCAGCACACGACCATGGTGACGGGCTTGCGGCCTGCGGCTCACGGCATCATTCAAAACCGGATCTTCGAAGCGCCAACTGAAAAACAGACGCGGTTTTGGTACTGGTACGCCAATGCATTGAAAGCGGAAACGTTGTGGACTTTGGCGAAAAAAGCAAAGCTGACGACCGCTGCCGTTGGCTGGCCGGTTACGGTTGGCGCGGAGATTGATTACAACGTCCCGGAAATTTATGAACCAGGCGAAAGTCCAGCGACCTGGAAATGGACTGCACAAAATTCGACTCCCGGGTTGTTGGAAAAGGCGTTTGCTTCGCAAGGCGGTTACGATGCCATGCAAGGACGAAACGTGGACGAGCGGCTGACTTCCGTTAGCGAATACATCATCAAAAACCACCGTCCCAACCTGATGCTGATCCATTTGATCGAACTCGACGGTGTGCATCACCGCAACGGTCCACGCACCAAGCCCGCCATCGAAATGGCCGAACGCGAAGACGCCTACATCGCACGCATTGTGGACGCAACAAAGCAGGCAGGAATTTTTGAAAAAACGACTTTCTTTGTAGTGTCCGATCACGGCTTTGCCAGCATTGAAAAGCGATATGCGCCGAACGTCGCGCTGGCCAAAGAAGGATTGATCACGATGGACGCATCAGGTAAAGCCACGGATTGGAAAGCTGCCGCCTGGCCCGCTGGCGGTTCGTGCGCCATTATGCTGAAAGATCCAAATGACAAGGCAACGGAAGCGAAAGTCATCGCCTTATTTTCCAACCTGGCAAAAAGCAAAGACAGCCCAATAAAACAAGTCAGTTCGCGCGCAGATTTGCGCCGTATGAAAGCGATTCCGCATGCCGCCCTGATGTTGGAAGCGACAGAGGGGTATTCGTTTGATGAAGCCTTAACGGGACCGGAAGTGCGTGATTCCGGAGAGACTTACAAAGGCACACATGGTTATTTGCCTACTGATCCGCGAATGCGCGCTTCGCTGATTATTTATGGGCTAAGCGTGCGAAATGGCGCGAAACTGCCTTTGGCGCAAATGATTGATCTTGCCCCGTCAATTGCCGGGCTGCTAAAACTGAATCTTCCTCAAGCTGAAGGGAAGCCCCTCAAGCAGTTGCTTAACTAAAATTCCGGCACGGCTGGCGGTTTGTAAAGTCTCCTTTTAAATCTTGAGCGGGGAGGCGTGAGCGAAAGCTTGCGCCTTTTGTCTATATCTGCATCCCATTCTTTTTTCAGCACTTGGCTGCTTTTCAGCCGTTTTTAAGAAACCCATCCAGTGTCTTGTTCATCGCTCAATGAGCAGGTAGAATTACCAATCACAGACACGAGTGATCATCCAGCAATGAAAACAAATCAGCAGTTCAGTCGCACCGCTTCAGCAGCGCGAAGGCAGTTTTATGCGACGAACTCCAGAGGAGACTCCAAAACATAAATGGACAATCAGAAGTTTGCGGTAAATATCGAAGACGAAATGCGGCGCAGTTATCTGGACTACGCCATGTCGGTCATCATTGGGCGTGCTTTGCCCGATGTGCGCGATGGGTTAAAGCCTGTGCATAGAAGAATTCTTTACTCGATGAACGAGAAAGGGTTAGTTCCGGGCAAGCCTTATAAGAAATCAGCCAACGTCGTTGGTGACGTGCTCGGCGGTTATCACCCACACGGAGACACAGCGGTTTACGATTCCATGGTGCGAATGGCGCAAGACTTTTCTTTGCGCTATCCGTTGATTGACGGACAGGGCAACTGGGGCAGCATTGATGGCGACAGAGCCGCCGCTTACCGTTACACGGAAGCCCGGCTGGAAAAAATCGCCACCGAGATGCTGGCCGACATCGAAAAAGAGACCGTCAAGTTCATTCCCAATTATGACGAATCGCGCCAGGAACCGACCGTTCTGCCGACGCGAATTCCGAATCTGTTAATCAATGGTTCGGATGGTATTGCGGTTGGCATGGCGACCAAGATTCCGCCGCACAATCTGAACGAGATCATTGAAGCGACCGTTCATTTACTCCAGCATCCAAAATCCACAGTTGCCGATTTGATGAAGATGATTCCGGGACCTGATTTCCCGACTGGCGGATTCATTTACGGGCGGGAAGGCATCAAGCAGGCTTATGAAACCGGGCGAGGCGTCATTCAGCTACGCGCCCGCGCTGCGATTGATCGCATTGGCAGAGGCGCTCAAGAACGGGACGCGATTGTTATCACGGAAATCCCTTTCCAGGTTAACAAGTCGAAGATGATCGAAGACATCGCTCAACTGGTTATTGATAAGCGAGTCGAAGGCATCAGCGAAATTCGCGACGAGAGTGACCGCGAGTCCACTGCTCAGAAAAAAGTCCGCATTGTCATTGAGCTGAAGCGTGACGCCATTCCACAGATCATCCTCAACAAGCTTTACAAGCTGACGCAGATGCAGATTTCCTTCGGCGTCATCAATCTGGCAATCGCCAATGGCCAGCCGAAAGTTCTGACGCTGGTTGAAACCCTGAACGAATTCATCGTCTTTCGTCGTGAAGTCGTGCGTAACCGCACGATGTACGAACTGAAAAAAGCCAAGTTGCGCGCGCACATCTTGGAAGGGTTGATGAAGGCGATTGACATCATTGACGAGATCATTAAACACATTCGCGCGTCGAAATCAGTCGAAGAAGCCAAGGGCGGCCTGATCACCAAGTTCAAGTTTAGTGACATTCAGGCCCAGGCGATTTTGGATATGCAGCTTCGCCGTCTGGCGGCATTGGAACGCCAAAAGCTGATTGACGAATATGAAGAACTGATCAAGCTCATTGCTGAGCTGGAAGAAATCCTGAACAGCGAAACGGCTTTACGCCGGGTGATCGTCAAAGAGCTGCGCGAAGTTCAGAAAGCTTACTCCGACGAACGACGTACTCAGATCGTTGACAGCGGGGTCGAACTTACACTGGAAGATTTGATTGCCGATGAAGACGTTGTCGTTACGCTAACCCTTTCCGGGTATGTCAAACGCACCCCGTTAACGACTTATAAATCTCAGCGGCGAGGCGGCACCGGACGCAAGGGGATGAGCACGAAATCCGAAGACGTGGTTTCGCACTTGTTCATCGCTTCGACGCACAGTTACCTGATGGTCTTCACCACTTTGGGGCAGGTTTACAAGCTGAAGGTTCACGAAATCCCGGATTCGCAAGCCGCTGGTCGCGGCAAAGCGATGGTCAACCTGATCAATCTGCCGACCAGTGAAAAGATCGCCAGCATTATCCCCGTGCGTTCTTTTGCCGAAGGGCAATTTGCCGTTATGGTGACTCGCAAAGGCGTGATCAAAAAGACTGAGCTTTCGGAATTCGCCAACATCCGTTCCAACGGCATCATTGCCATTGGCGTGGATGAAGGCGATGAATTGATTTCCGTTGAACAGACGGATGGCAAAAAGAAAATTTTCCTTGCCACGCACGAAGGGCAGGCGATTTGTTTTGAAGAAGACGAAGTTCGCGATATGGGACGGCAGGCCAGAGGTGTGAGAGGCATCACGCTGCGTGACAAGGACTATGTCGTCAGTGTTGTGGCTGTTTCCGGCGATCAGCAAATGCTGAGCGTGACGGAAAATGGTTTCGGCAAACAAACCAGGCTGAGCGAATATCGCGTCACTGGAAGGGGCGGCAAAGGCGTCATCAACTTAAAAGTGACAGAAAAGACTGGTAATGTTGTTGCCGTTATGCCTGTCACCAAAGACAGCGAAGTGTTGATTATTACCAGTAACGGCAAGCTGATTCGCATTGAAGCCGAAACTATTCGCGCTACCGGTCGCAGCGCGCAAGGCGTTAAGCTAATTGATGCTTCGGGCGAAGACACAGTCGCCAGCGCCTCCCTGGTCGAACAGCAAACTGGCGATATAGCTGATGAAGAGAAGTAACAATCAAAAGGCAAAGGTCGCGACTGACGAGATACTCAGTCTGAAAGTTTTTGTTTCTAAGAGGGCAAGATCTGGAAGGAGAGTATTCCGGTTTTGCTTATTGTCTACAGTCTTTTGCCTTTTGGTTTTTTCCGTCGCATGTTCTAACAAAGCGCAGCTTGAACGCGCTCAAGCTGCGTGGGATGGCGGAGATTACGCTGGCGCTGCTGATTTGTACGAAGAGTATTTGAAGCTCAACCCTCAGGGTGACAAAACCGGCTCTGCGCGATTGCAGGCAGCGACCATTTGCCGCCGCGATTTGAAGCAATACGACCGGGCGATACAGCATTACCTGCACTTCATTGAAGACTTTCCGAAATCGTCTGAATTTTATCAGGCGAAATTGAGCCTTGCTGAATGTTATGTCGCGACTCAAAAATACCGCGAAGCAATCAGCGAATTTGAGAGCGCAATCCCGTTGGCGACTGATAGCAAGGAAAAGCGTCGGGTCAGGCTGCGAATTGCCGATCAGTATTACGATTTGAAAGACCTTGGACAGGCACAGGCGGAGTATCAAAAAGTGGTGAACAACGCCGCTTACGACGAGTTGTGCGAAAAGGCTTATTTGCAAATCGGCGGCATTCATTTGTTGCGCGACGAATTTGACGAAGCGGTTCCGATTTACCAAATCGTTGTTCAACACACGCAAGACCCTCCGCTCAGGCGCACGGCGCGAATCCGTCTGGCAGACTGTTACGAGCGTATTTTTGAATACGACCAGGCGATTCAAATTTTGAAAGACACTGAACCTGATCCGGCTTCGCCGAATTACATCCCGCAGCGAATTGTTGCGATTCAGGAACAGCAGCGCCAACGAAATCTCTCACCTCAATCAACGTTGAACTGGAAGAAGAAGTAACTACTACATATTTTTTAGAGG
>CAZXHW010000224.1:447-10256 GCA_964639915.1 uncultured Heliomicrobium sp. | reverse complement strand
CCCTCAATCGAAAAAATATGCCCGCGACTTTAACGACAACCAAACACGATGAGCCGGCTTTTGGTGCTGGCGGCGGAGGCTTTAATGATCTGCCAAGTTACGGTGGCGGCGGTGACAATCGTCCGCCGGACCCGGAGCGGCAGCCACCGCCGGAAGGCTATCGCATTGGAGTTTGGCTGGTGCTGGCCAGTGTGACGATGTTGTTTGCTGCTTTGACCAGCGCTTATGTTTTTAATAGTGCTCAGCAGATGCCGATTGTCATGCCGAAGGTATTGTGGCTCAGCACGTTGGTCATTTTGGCAAGCAGTGTGACTTTTGAACTTGCTCGCCGGGCGTTGAAAAGAAGGGTCGAAAACAAATTCAAATTATGGATTGGTGTGACGACCGCGCTCGGTTTGGTTTTTCTGGTTTTACAATTGATGGGCTGGAGTGAACTGAAAGCCAGTGGTTTTTACCTCAACAAAAATCTGCATAGTACATATTCGTATCTGTTTACAGGCTTGCACGGAATTCATTTGATCGGCGGTTTGGTGGCGCTGGCTTTCGTGACACTGCGAAATCAGGCCAGGTGGACGACCGTGCGGAAACGAGTTGCCATAGATGTAACAGCGCTGTACTGGCACTTTCTGGACGGGCTGTGGATTTTACTTTTCGTGATGCTTTTCTTCTGGAAGTGAGTTTCGATTATGCCGCTTGCTGACGCGCGCGGTACTGACAGTTACGATGAACCAAACACTGACGACAAATTGGAGCGGCGGCGTTTCGCCGTATGGCATCGGCCACAGAAAACTTGGGATGTGGCTGTTCATCCTTTCCGATTCGCTGACTTTCGGCGCGCTGCTGATGAGTTACGGCTACGTCCGCGTCGCTAGCGAAGCCTGGGCGAAACCCTTCACCTTTTCGCCGAGCATCATTTTTTCGACGGTCATGACGTTCTGCTTGCTGACCAGCAGCTTGACGATGGTCATGGCGGTCACGGCTTCATCGCGCGGCGACCGGGCAAAAATGGTCAAATGGATTCTGGCGACGATGGTTGCCGGACTGGCGTTCGTCGTTCTGCACGCGATTGAGTGGAATCATTTGATTGCCGAAGGCTTGCGGCCATTTAGCGTTCCGGTCGAGTGGGGAGAAAACCTTTCGCCGATGTTTGGCGCGACTTTCTTTGCCATCACGGGACTGCACATGCTGCACGTGCTTTCGGGTGTGATTTACCTGGGCGTGACGGCAGCCAGGAAAAAAGCCACCCACGAAGATGTGGAAATCAGCGGTTTGTACTGGCACTTCGTTGACCTGGTTTGGATGTTTGTCTTTCCGCTGATCTATTTGCTTTCGATCAAATACTGAGCCTGGGAGCGCAGGCGTTCCCGCTTGCGTCAAAGATTATGGAATCAGAAAACGTAACGACACGAACGTATTTGATGGTCTGGCTATGGCTGGTTGTGCTGACCGGCGTCGAAGTCTTTCTTGGCTACATTCACGTGCCGCTGGCAATGTTGCTGGTCACTGTGATGGGACTATCGGTCATCAAAGCCGTTCTGATTATGGCGTACTTTATGCACCTGAAATTCGAGCGGCTGAGCCTGATTCTGACCATCGTGCCAGCGATGGTCATTTGCATTCTGCTGTTTCTGGTTTTCTTTGCTGATGGGTACCGTGCGTTCAGCCTGAAGGCTTTCATTGGCCAGTAACCATTGAATTAGCCGACAGGATCAGAAGGCTCTTTGCCTGTCGGCTAATGGTTAGCGCAGTCAGTTTCCAATGTTGATTTGCGCAAAGTTCGAGACGAATCCTGCCGCCGAAACGATAATTGCCACCGTTCCCACGCCTCGCAAAGATTCCGGCAAACGCACATTGATTTGATCCACTCCCGGCAAGCTGGAATGTGCACCGGAATACGTCACTTGGCAAAGCTGCCCGCCAACTCTTACTTCCAATCCTGCCTGATTTCGCAGCCCGGTTCCATACAACACCAGATAATTTGGTTGCCCGCCATTTGTGACACTAATCGGCATGGCGACTTTGTTGGCATCGTAAATCCGTTGATAGCTTCGTCCGTCTGAAGTCACCTGCGCCGCAGCCACGCCGCTGCCGTTGGTGGTTGCGGTGAATATCGCCGGATTCGGCCCTGTCAAAGCGCTGCCTTCAGTCCGTTCGCCGTTTGAACCGGTGACGACGACAGAAACAGCTCCGGCATTTACCTGAGGCATCAGAAAGTTGATTTGCCCCGGAGAAACATAAAACAGTTCCACTGGCGCATCGTTCACGAAAACCTGCGTGCCGGAAAGATTGTTAGGAAGTGGAACACTGCCCGCCGCCGCAGTCACCGAAGTCAGCGATTGTCCTGGGTTGGCGAAGATTGTGGCAATGGAATTGGGCGCCACAGGCGAATTGAACGAAGCCGAGTTGACCATATTGATCAAATTGCCGCCGCCGGTACACATATCGCAAGGTTTGGTGTGCGGAGGATTACCGGTGGTGACAACCTGACAAGTTGCGCCAGATTTCATTACCTGTTTGATGGTGTACGTCGCTCCGAAACTGCAACCAACCGGCTCGGAAAAGGTGATGGCGCTGCCTGCAACCTGGCCGATTTTTGTGCCGCCGCGATAAATTTCGTAACGATCAATCAGCGAAATTGGATCGCGATTCAGCCAGCGTAAATTGATCATTGAACATGAAGACGGATAGCCTTGAAACAGGGGGGGGAGTGCAGGTTGATTGCGCCGCCGCAGGTTCGACCAGAGAGTTTGCTTGAAGGGGAAATAAGAACAGAAATAACACGAACGACACCAGGAAAGACACAATTGCCTGTGCTTTGGACATACTTCCTCCTAGCAGCCACGGCAGAGGACGAAGCATAGATACGCGATCTAGGCACACTTCGACATTCATCGCCGGGCAGCGAATTTTTAGCGTTTGGCCAGGGACCAGAATTGGAAATAAAGGGCGAAAGAACGAATAGGATGCGAACGGGATGCGAGAAGGGGAAGTTTGGTCGGGGTCGGAGCATTTAGAGCATCGGCAGGGCAGCCGAAAGCTCCGAGTGAGATGACAATCAATGAATTCAGCGGGTGCAGTCTAATGATTTAAGACGTTTGATTCAATTGGAAAAGATTACACGGTCAGACCATCTGTAATCCCACCCAAAAACGCCAAAAGGCAAATTTTACAGTCTGACAATCTTGATGCTAATGTGCCGCATCAACCATAAACACAATGCAGTCAGCACAGAACTCAAGATGAATTACTCAATCGTGGTCCCGTTCCATAACGAAGAGGAAAACCTGCCGGAGCTTTATCGCCGCTTAACGCGTGTGATGGAGCATCTAGATGATGATTACGAACTGGTTTTTGTGGACGATGGCAGCACCGACCGCACGCATCAACTTTTGCGAGACATTTGTCAGCTTGATCCACGCGTGGTCGGCGTGCGGTTGCGGCGGAACTTCGGCCAGACTCCGGCATTGGCTGCGGGATTTGATCGAGCACTGGGAGAAATCGTCATCGCGATGGATGGCGATTTACAGCATCAGCCCGAAGACATTCCTCGTTTTATTCGCAAACTGGATGAAGGGTTCGACATCATCAGCGGGTGGCGACAAAACCGGCAGGATGGATTTCTGCGAACGTTTCCTTCGCGCATTGCTAACCGAATGATGGCCAAAGCTTCGGGGGTGGCGATTCATGATTTCGGCACGACATTCAAAGCTTACCGGCGCGAAGTGCTGGAACGCATTCCGATTTACGGCCAGATGCATCGCTTCATTCCGGCAATGGCCAGCATAGAAGGCGCGCTGGTGGCCGAAGTTCCTATTGAAGACAAACCTCGCCTGAGCGGCAAATCCCATTACGGTATTTCGCGCACATTCCGCGTGATGTTCGACATTTTGACGATTCGCTTTATCGTCCGTTACCTTTCGCGGCCGCTGCACTTTTTCGGCAGCATCGGAGCCGTAATGATTGCGATTTCCGTGATGCTGGCCGCGGGGCTGCTGCTGAAAAAGCTGGTCTGGCACGGAGACATTTTCATCGAAAACGGCCCGATGCTGATTTTTGCCGCGGTGACGTTTTTGGGTGGGTTGCAGTTTTTGGGATTTGGCTTGCTCGGTGATTTGCTGGCTAGGCTGTATTACGCTCCAGAGCGGCGAGACATTTACAACGTGGCAAAAATTTATCGAAGCGAATTACCCAAGAGCATGTTGGAAGATTGAGGTGCTGAGCAATTTGCCATGTTCTCAGCGGAAATTATCCAGCAGCATGTAGAATAGGCAGAATCATTTCTTCAACCCCGCCGTCCAATTGACCAGCGCCGTCAACGGCGAGTTTGTCCCAGCATCCACAATCGCACTTAGTAAAAAGTGTCGCCCATCAGGGCCCGCCGAATAATACGGTTGATCTGGCAGACCGCCGGAGCGGAATTCAAAGAGAGTCACGGGCGCGCCCACTGCAAGATTCGTTTGGCCTGTTATCGGCACGGCCATCAACTTGTCGTCCTGAGCACGGTAATACAACTCTTTCCCGTCCCCACGCCAGTAAGGCCAGACTCCGCCGCCGGTTGAAACCCGCTGCTTACCGCCCCCGCCGGGAAAGCTCTGTGCGTAGACCTCATAGCGGCCCGATTCGTCCGAGTGATAAGCCAGCCAGCGACCGTCGGGAGAAAGAACCCCCGCACTTTCATTGGCTGCTGACTGTACCAAGGGAAAAGGATTTTGCTTGTCGAACAAGGGTAAGGCCCAGATGTCAAACTGCGTCTTTGGACCAGTCTGGCGGTAGATAATGTAACGCCCGTCACGCGACCAGTCAGTGGGAGCTTTGTTGAAATTGGACTGCAGCAAAGATGTTTCCTGCCCCGTGCGATTGACGGCCTTTTCATAAAGTTGGTAATACTCGCCCCGGCTGGCGGCCCAAACGATGCGGCTTGCATCGGGAGACCAAACGGGGAAACTCTCGTTCCCCGGATCAAAGGTAAAGCGCACCGTATTACCGCCTGTCACATCCGACAGCCAAAGGTCGAAATTGTTCGTTGGCAAGTCGTAGTTGGTTGCCACGAAATGTTTGCCGTTTGGCGCAAGCCTTGCCACGCGCATATCGTCAAATTGTTTCAACGTGTTGATTGTTTTGCCGGCGCGGTCAACCCAGAGCACTTGCTTCTGTTGCCGATTGGGTTCCGAATCAAAGACCAGCACGCCATTATCAGAGGCCGAAAAATTCCTGTAGACGCTGTTTATAATGGTTGCAACCTGGCTGGTTACCGTAACCGGTTCACCGCCAAGGCGGAGTGCCTTGGAGTCAAAGGGTTGGGCCATCAAGGCTTTTTCGTGCCCGAACACCAGAAACCCGTCGTCCTTCGTGCCTGTGCCTGAAGAGACGTAGATGGCGTTCGAGTAATCACCTAGTAGTCGTTGTCGCGTCCCACCATCAAGCGAGCCGAGGTAGATGCCCCGTACTTCCTTGTCATTGCTGGCCACGGAATAGAGGAAATGATGGCCATCTGGCAAGAAGCTCGGAAACCGTAAAACCAACTCCTGACGCTTCAGATCGTTTTGCAGCACGTGCGTGACTACACCGCCTGTCGCCGATACGCGCCATAACTCTCCACCGTCCAAAGTGGCAAACAGGATCACGCCCGCGCGATTCCAGGACCCGCCATTTCCTTCACGAACGTCACAGATCGTGACTGGAAGGCCGCCAGGGACCTCAATCTTTTTCAACTTGTCAGACGTGAAAAAGCCGATGAATCGGCTGTCCGGCGACCAGAATGGATGTTTCGCGCCTTCGGAACCTCCAAGTGGTCTGGCTTCTCCTGTGGCCAGCGCAAGCATCCAGAGTTGTCCCGTATTTCCTGTTTCCGCGGTAAACGCCAGCCACGCTCCGTCCGGCGAAACGGCAATGTGGCGGAATTTCGTTTTTTCCGGCAACGTGAGCGAAAGCTTCAATGGGCGGGCGTTGGGCACTGACGGACGCGTTAAATAGACCCACGCAAGACCCGCCGTCATCAGCGCCAACAGCGCAGTTGCCGTGATCCACCATTTCTCGCGCCCAAACCGGCGCGGCAATGCGGTAACGGTTTTCAGCGCTGACGAAGCCGTCTCTTCCTTCAACCGCGTACCCGAAGGCGTCATCAACGCTTCAAGCGCAAAGCCAAGGTCGCTGGCGGTTTGAAACCGTCGCGCGGGCTGCTTTTCCAGGCAGCGGTTGACGATGCGCTCAAGCTGCGGCGGAATTTGGGGATTGGCTGCCGAAATCTCTGGCGGTTCCTCTTTGACAATCGCCGCCATCGTTTCGGCAGACGATTCGCCCTGAAACGCCCGCCGCCCCGCGAGCATTTCGTACAGGATCACCCCGAAGCTGAAAATATCCGAGCGGTGGTCGGCTTCCTGACCGCGCACCTGCTCTGGCGACATATACCCGACCGTGCCCATCACCGTTCCCGGATTGGTGATCTGTTGTTGTAAGAGGATGTCCAAGCCCGACTGCTCGCCGGGTTGGGGCTTTAGCTTGGCCAGTCCGAAATCCAGAATCTTCATCAGCCCGTCTTTGGAGATAAACAGGTTTTCTGGCTTCAGGTCCCGATGGACAACGCCCTTTTCGTGCGCAGCGGCCAGGCCGGCGGTGATTTGCCGCGCATACTCCAGGCTACGGCGCATCGGCAAAGGGCCTGCTTTTATTTGCTGGCGCAGTTCTTCGCCTTCCAGTAGTTCGGCGACGATGAAGGGGGCTCCCCCGAACTCTGTGGAGGCCGTGCCGATGTCATATACCGTCAGGATATTCGGGTGATTGAGCGCCGAGATGGTAAGCGCCTCCTGCTCGAAGCGGAGCAGTCGTTCCTGATCGTGGGTGAAGGCCTGCGGCAACAGCTTGAGCGCCACTTTCCTCCTCAGGCGGGTGTCTTGAGCCACATAAACCTCTCCCATCCCGCCTGCGCCAAGCAGAGATAACACCCGGTAATGGCTGACGCTCTGCCCGATCAGCGATTGGGTCAATGAAAGATTTTGCTGTCGCGCGGCCAACTCGGCCACAACAGTTGCCTTCCGGGAAATAAAGCCGTCCGCGTGTTCGTGTGCCTGCAGCAGCGATTCGACCTCGCGACGCAACTCGTCTTCGCCGTTGCAAGCCCTGGCCAAGAAGTGCAGGCGCGCTGCCGGCGCAAGCTCCAATGCAGCATGGTAAAGCTCGCCGACCTGCCTATATTGCTCAGGCGTCATTGCGTTGGCTCCTTCCGGTTCAATTCGCGAAATAACCATGCTTCGGCCAGGCTCCAATCCCGCCGCACGGTGCCCACAGAGACATTCAGCGCTTCCGCCGCCTCCTCCTGGCTTAACCCTGCGAAAAAGCGCAGTTCCACCACGCGAGCCTGACGCGGATCCAATTTTTCGAGCGTCTGCAAGGCGTCGTCCAGCGCGATCAGATCGGCACTCTGTTCCTGTACGACATTGGCCGCTTCGGACAACGAAACCTGTATCCCCTCGCGACCGCCGCGTTTCTCTCGCTGCTGGGCGCGGGCATACTCCATCAGGGTACGCCGCATGATCTGTGCCGCCAGCCCGAAGAAATGGGCGCGGTTCTGCCATTCGACGTTCTGCCAGTCAATAAGCCGCAGCCATGCCTCGTTGACCAGTGCCGTCGGTTGCAGCACGTGGCCCTGCCGTTCGCCCGCCATGTACCGCTTGGCCAACCGGCGCAGTTCCTGGTTGATCAGGGGTGACAGGACTTCCAAGGCCGCCTGGTCGCCATGATTCCAGGCGACGAGCAGTTGGGTGATTTCATGGGTTGAGGGGTTCCCCATTTATGCTCCGATGTGGGTGTAAGAAAAGCGGGTATGTGGGATGTGTAAAAATACCACAATGGCGCGATTCCCTCCAATGCGGCCACACGGCAGGCAAGCTATTGCAAGGGGACAATTCAGCCCGTGCTGACAGCTTTTCAGATTTGTCCGGGAGTGACACGCTAGAAGAAGGTTGCTGGAAACGCTTGGCAACCATCCTTTCCGGACTGTTTTCATCAACCTGTCTGATGGACGAAAGCTTGTATCTTTTTCACCCAATGGGATTTCGCTCCTCCTCAGTTTTCTACTCTGTTCCCGACGCAAAATATTTTTCTACCTGTTAGCACTTTTGCCAGCAAACGTCACCTTCATCAGTAAGAGGGGAAATGGTCAGGCGCACAAGTGCTGGCTGGCATGGCCTTGAGATTGTTGAGGGCGCGCCTTCAGTAATTAACCAACAGTAAGTCAAACGCCCAAGAGGGCCATAGGTACATTATGAAGAATCTTAGTCGCAAGAATCGCAACCGTGCCTTATTCGGCGTCAAGTTGAGTCTGTTGCTGACGCTGCTGGTTTGTCTGGGTTTAATTACGCCTGCGTTTCCGCAGTTTCCGCGCAAGGTGCGCTCCGTCGCAGCCAAACTGGTGGCCAAGTTGCCATTTCGCCGCAAGCCTCCTCAAACAAAGCCAGTCTTAGCCGAGCGTCCCAATTACACGCACCTCTCTGAAGAAGAACAATTTGACAAGCCAGATGAGGCGGCAGATTTCTTCCGGCTTAAACGGCTGCCTGAAGGTGAAACGGAGATTCCGGTTGAAAAGTACCTAGCTGCGCGCGAGCAGATGGACCAGATGCCGCAGTATGCAACGGCGGAAAATCATTTCCTCCCGTCGCGCAACGAATTGGCGCGTCAGACCGGCTTGGTTGCCAGCCCGGATGTGCTTGGTGCCTGGACCTCGCTCGGTCCAGGCAATGTCGGCGGGCGTACGCGCGCGCTTATCGTTCACCCGACCACGGCCACGACGATGTATGCCGCGGGTGTCGCGGGCGGCGTCTGGAAAACAACCAACAGCGGTTCATCGTGGACACCCTTGACGGATTTGATCGCCAACCTCGCGGTTGGTTCGCTGGCGATGGACCCGGCCAACCCGAATATCATCTATGCCGGGACCGGAGAATCCTACGCAGGTGATGGGCTCAGAGGCGCTGGTATTTTCAAGACAACCGATGGTGGGGCGAACTGGACCCAGCTTACCAACACGAACAACACCAATTTTTACTACGTCAACAAACTCGTCGTCAGCCCGGTGAGCGGTCAGCGGGTTTACGCCGCGACCTCCACCGGCATCTGGCGTTCAATTGACGGTGGGACGAATTGGACGCAAGTGCTCACCCAGCCGACCTGTGATGATCTGGTGGCGCGAACCGGGCAAGGGACAGATTATCTTTTCGCCACCTGTCGCCCCGGGAGTCAAGGCACCATCTACCGCAACACGGATGCGTCGGGCGCGGGCACATGGACTTCGGTCTACACGGAAGCAGGCATGGCGCGCACCTCGCTGGCGCTTGCACCGTCGAGTCAGAGCACGATCTATGCGCTCTCAGCCAGCAGCCTGGGTGGGCCGGGTAATAACTACTTTAACGGGTTGCATGCCGTTTTTCGCTCGACGAGTAGTGGCGACACGGGCACGTGGACGGCGCGGGTGCGCAACACCGACCCTGTCAGGCTTAACACCCTACTGTTGACCTATCCCCAGGGCGGGACGGCGCAGCAATGCGGCTTCGGCTCGGACTTCTATAGCAACCAGGGTGGATATGACAACGTCATCGCCGTGGATCCATTGGACCCGAACCGCGTCTGGACGGGTGGCATCGAACTCTTCCGCTCTGACGACGGTGGCGCGAACTGGGGAATCGCGTCCTGCTATCCTCACCCCGATGTGCACGCGATTGTCTTTCATCCGCAATTCAACGGAACGAGCAACAAGACGATGTTCATCGGCAACGATGGCGGGATTGAAAAAACCGATGACGCCCGCGCTCTGATCA
>CAZXHW010000224.1:0-437 GCA_964639915.1 uncultured Heliomicrobium sp. | reverse complement strand
CGACAGCTTGGCCACTTTCACCGACCTCAACAACAGCTATGGCGTGACGCAGTTCTATAGCGGGTTGCCTTACCCGGACGGTGCCACCTACTTCGGCGGGACGCAGGACAACGGCACGCAGCGCGGCTCGGACAGCGGCGGTGCAAACAACTGGAAGTTCATCCTCGGCGGCGACGGTGGTTATGTGGGGGTTGATCCAACCAACACCAGTGTGCTCTACGCAGAAACTACTTTCCTCTCGATTCAGAAGACGACCAACGGTAGTAACGTTTCTCCGACGTGGACGCCCGCGACCACCGGCATCACCGATTCCTCGTTTCTGTTCCTCTTTATCAATCCCTTCATTATGGATCCGAACAACTCGCAGCGGCTCTGGACGGGCAGCGGCAAACTCTGGCGGACCGACAACGGAGCTGGAAACTGGAGTCAGGCGAGCG
>CAZXHW010000223.1:0-10269 GCA_964639915.1 uncultured Heliomicrobium sp. | reverse complement strand
AGTATTGATTTCGCGCCGGATCACCAGTTCGTCATCCTCTGAGGCTTCAATCCCAGATTCGGCGATGACCTGAACCAGAGGCTTGTTGCCTTGAAAATCAAAAACCCCTTCAACAAAAGCACGGTCTTCCCCGGTTCGAATCATGTCAGATAAACCTCGCTCTCCCAGCAAAAGCCCAAGGGCATCAATAATGATTGATTTGCCGGAACCGGTTTCTCCACTGAGCACATTCAATCCGGATTGAAATTCGATTTGTAAGCTGTCTATCAACGCAAAATTTGCGATGTTGAGGAATCGGAGCATAAGCCTATATGATTTGAGAATGCGTGTTTACGCAATTAAGGGGACAGATTATACTCCCCCGCGTCAGAAATGCTCGAAACAGCCTTGAAAGATGTAATTGCTAACTCGGCCTGTAGTTTAGCAGTAACTCGCGTAAGGCGGCAATCCATTCTCGAAATTTGATACACAAAACCACTGGAGAAAGTTATGGCTTCGTTTAACAAAATTGTTATCGTGGGATATTTGGGAAGAGACCCTGAAATTCGCTACATGCCGGATGGCACAGCAGTCTGCAATTTTTCTGTTGCGACGACTGAAAAGAAAAAAGATCGCTCTGGCGAAGCTCAGGATATTACGACCTGGTTCAGAATTAATGTTTGGGGGAAACAAGCGGAGGCTGCCAATCAGTACTTGTCAAAAGGAAGGCAGGTTTATGTCGAAGGCAGACTGTCCCAACAAGAGTTCACAGATCGGGATGGCAATAAAAGAAGCTCTTTGGATATCAGAGCGACCGACGTTCAATTCCTTGGGCCACGCGGCGACGAAGGATCGCACTCGTCTTTTCAGCAGCCACATTCATCAGGAAGCGGAGGCTCCAGTTCGTCGCCTGATGGTGGCGAACCTGACGACCATGTTCCATTTTAGACATTTTTCCAGAGATTGTCGGCGCGCCGACAATCTCTGGAAGTCCTGTAAATTCAGTCATTTACTTTACCCTTCCGCTTCGCCTAACGCCCGAAACTTTTGATAGCGCCTTTCCAGCCGCTCCGCTATCGTCAGCAATTCAGATTGGGCCATCATTGCAGCAAGATGATCACCTAAAATTGCTGACGCACCATCCCAGTCTTCGTGAGCCCCTGCTTCTGGTTCAGGAATGACATGATCAACAATTCCCACTGCGAACAAATCATTGGCTGTCATCTTCATACTTGCCGCCGCCTGAGGAGCGAGCTTCGCGTCTTTCCATAAAATTGCCGCGCAACCTTCGGGCGTAATCACAGAATAAACGGCGTTTTCCATAATGCTCACGCTGTCCCCCACTCCAATCGCGAGCGCGCCGCCAGACCCTCCTTCGCCTGTGATAGTGACAATGATGGGGACTTGAATCCGGGCCATTTCTCTTAAGTTGAATGCGATTGCCTCTGCCTGTCCGCGCTCTTCTGCATCAATACCTGGATAAGCTCCAGGAGTATCAATCAGAGTGAAAATTGGACGATTGAATTTTTCTGCCATTTTCATGACCCGCAGAGCTTTTCTATAGCCATCAGGCTTTGGCATTCCAAAATTGCGCATTTGGCGCTCTTTCAAATCCCTGCCCTTTTGATGGGCAACAATTGCTACAGGCTTACCTCTGAAATTGGCAAAACCAGAGACGATTGCCGGATCATCACCAAATTTCCTATCGCCATGAATTTCAACGAAGTCAGTGAAGATACGCTCTATAAAGTCCAGCGCATAAGGCCGACGGTCATGCCTGGCCAGTTTTACGCGATCGATTGGTTCAAGTGAAACGATTTGAGATTGGCTCATAATTGGTTGTTTGAATGTAGAAGTTTACTAAGCCTCGGAAACATACTCGCTCATTACGAGCTCGACTTTCCAAGAGGGATCTATACCTTCAATTTCCTGTGTTAGTGATGGAGAAGCACTAACTCTGAAAAACTGATTCGGCCTCAGTCTTACGACAAGTCCATTTGCAGTCATAACATCAAAGAAGATCTGTGCGGTACCAGAATTTGCTCCGATCAGATCGTTCAGTCGCTGCAAATTCTGCTGATCAGCAGAGGCTTCTTTCAGTTTGATAACCATAGCTCTGGCCGCTTTGGCCTTGGCGCTTTCCAGGTGAATGATTTCTTGTGTGATGATTGAAGCGTCGCTTTCATCGTTCAACTCAAGCTTTCCTTTGATCAACACTGCCTCATCATTCTGAATCAGCGCTTTATACTTGTTAAATTGTTCCGGCCAGCAAACAATCTTGACCGAACCAAATTGATCTTCCAGGCGAAAGAGGGCAAAACGGTCCCCTTTCTTGGTAGTCTTGGCTGCAACATCAAGAATTATTCCGCCCATCGAAACAATTTCTCCAGGTTGGCATCCAGTGATATTGCCGCTATCGGCTTTTGCCATAGCCTTGATGGAATCCGAATATTCTTCTAACGGATGACCGCTGGCATAAAAACCCAAAGATTCCTTTTCGTATGCCAACTGCTCTTTGGTGGTCCAAGCCTTCACGCTTGGTAACTGCAGTTCGACAGAAGTTTCAGTGGTAGTTGCCATCAAGCTCGCAAATAAATCAGTTTGGCCCGATTGCTTGTCACGCTGTGCTTTTGCGCCGGTCTCTATCGCTTTATCCAGAACCGCCAACAAAGCGGACCTATTGGTTGAATAGAAGTCAAAGGCTCCGGATTTAACCAGAGATTCAAGAACACGTTTATTGACCGCTCGCTGATCTACTCGCTCAGCAAAATCAAAAATAGACTTGAATGCTCCTCCCTCTTCACGAGCCGCGATAATCAATTGCACGGCAGACGATCCCAGTCCCTTGATCGCGGCCAAACCAAATCGAATGGCATTGCCGACAGGCGTAAAACCTTCGTTGCTGGAATTCACGTCCGGCGCAAGCAAGCTAATGTTGAAGGTTTTCATCTCGGCAATATAACGAGAGAGCTTGTCTGCATTGGAAATTTCGTTTGAGAGGACAGCAGCGTAAAAATGAGTCGGATAATGTGCTTTCAGGTAAGCCGTCTGATAAGCCAGATAGGCGTAAGCAAAGGAGTGCGAACGGTTGAAACCATAATCCGCAAATTGCGCCATCAGGGAAAAAATCTTCCGGGCTTTATCTTCCTGAATTCCGCGCTCAATGGCTCCTGTCACAAATTTTTCTTCGTGAAGCGCCATCTCTTCCTTCTTCTTCTTACCCATCGCACGGCGCATCAAGTCAGCTTCACCCAGGGAATATCCAGCCAGCTTTTGCGCCAACTGCATGATTTGCTCCTGGTAAACCAGAATGCCGTAGGTGTTTTCCAGAATGTCTTTCATCTGGGGGACGATGTAGGTCACTTTGCGACCATGGCGACGAGCAATGAAATCGTCCACCATTCCACCATCCAGCGGCCCCGGACGATAAAGCGCATTCAAGGCAGATAAGTCTTCCAAGCTTTCAGGTTTCAGCTTGCGGCAGATTTCCACCATGCCGGAACTTTCAAACTGAAAAACAGCATTCAGCAGTCCATCGGAAAAAAGCTTCAATGCTGCGCCGTCAGTCAGCGAGATACTCGCCAAATCCAACCTCTCGCCGGTTTCTTTTTCAATTGTCCGCAGGCAGTCTTCAATGATAGTGAGCGTCGTTAGCGCCAGAAAGTCCATCTTCAACATTCCGGTCTTTTCCAGATCGGACATGACGAACTGCGTAACAAGTTCTCCGTTTTGGCCTTTGCAAACAGGAATCAGCTCATGAAGTGGCTTGGGGGAAATCACCACACCCGCAGCATGTACCGAGGAATGCCGTGCGTTCCCTTCCAGTTTTCGCGCTGTATCAATCAACGAAGCAATTCGCTCATCCGTCTCAATGGCTTTTTTCAGATCGGGGTTTTGCTCAATGGCTGCTTCGATTGAGACGTTACGTCCACGCACAGGTGGAGGAATCATCTTGGCGACTTTTTCTACCTCTGCATAACTGATGACATCAGTTCCCATCGCCCGCCCAACGTCTTTAATCACGGCTTTTGAAGCCATCGTTCCAAAGGTAATGATCTGGCAAACATTCTGCCGCCCATAAAGATCGCTGACATAATCTATGACCTCGCCGCGTCCGCGCACACAGAAGTCAACGTCAATATCTGGCATAGTTACGCGTTCTGGATTCAAGAAACGCTCAAAGAGCAGATCATATTGAATCGGATCAACGTCAGTGATTTTCATGCAGTAAGCAACCAAACTGCCTGCCGCG
Source organism: uncultured Heliomicrobium sp. (assembly GCA_964639915.1). Lineage (GTDB taxonomy): Bacteria > Acidobacteriota > Blastocatellia > RBC074 > RBC074 > RBC074. The sequence goes on along the minus strand of CAZXHW010000223.1, from coordinate 6,038 downwards.
GAACCTCGACCAGGCCCGACAGGAATTCCCTTCTTTTTGGAATACCTGATAAAATCCCAAACAATTAAAAAATAGCCTGGAAAACCCATTCGCTTGATGGTGGCAATCTCGTGAGCCAGACGATCTTTGTACTTTTCCATTGGCTGCTTCAGCGAATTGGTGGCTTGCAACGGCTGCCAGATTTCCTTCAGTCGCTCCTCGAACCCATCCCAGGCGACCTTTTCAAAATAGCTTTCGATCGTAAAACCATCCGGTACAGGGTAAGCCGGAACCTGATCAATGGTTTTCGGAAAGGTAAGATCGCACTTGTCCGCAATTTCCAGAGTTCGGTGCAGCAAGTCCGGCTCTTCGCCAAAAACCTGCCACATCTCTTCAGCGGTTCGCACGTAAAAATTCGGAGCACCATACGTCAAAAAGTTCGGGTCGTATGACTTGCCACGGCCAATGCAAAGCAACATTTCATGTGCTTTCACATCTCCAGGCATCAAGTAATGCGAATCATTTGTCGCGACAATCGGCACTCCGGTCCTTTTCGATAGTTCCATCATGGGTTTGCGAATGCGTTTTTGTGCATCCAGCCCATGCTCTTGAACTTCCAGGTAGTAATTCCCTTTGCCAAAAATGTCCTGAAATTCGAGAGCTTCTTTTGCCGCTTCATCGAATTTGTCGCGCAGCAACAAGTAAGGCGGAACCCCACTGATACAAGCTGACAGGCCAATCAGCCCTTCGCTGTGTTTTGCTAGCAATTCTTTATCAATTCTAGGCTTGCGCCAAAAACCCTCCGTGTACGCATAAGAAGAAAGCCTGACCAAATTGTGATATCCGGTGAGGTCTTTGGCCATCAGGACAATGTGGTTTGTTGCCTTGTCTCCTGGCTGAAGATTTGTTTCGCCTTTTTCGAGGCGGCTACCACGTGCAATGTATGCCTCGATTCCAATGATAGGTTTGACCCCTTCGGCTTTCATTTTGTTATAGAAAGAAAGGGAGCCGTACAAGTTTCCATGATCCGTGATGGCGACTGCGGGCATCTTTAATTCAGCGATTCGTTTCGCCAAGGGCCCGATCTTAATTGCGCCATCCAGGAGGCTGTAATCCGTGTGCAGATGAAGATGAACAAACTGCTTTTCCATATCTGTTTTAAGCGAATAAGGACAAACGATTAAATATTAAGCTAAGCACTTATGCGACCTTAAGCAAAGAAAATAAGCATTAAGCAAGCCCAGTATTAAACATTTGATTCACATGTTTAACACTAGCAAGTGCTTAAAATAAGCACCTTAAGCCTGCGCTTATTCCCACTCAATTGTGCTTGGTGGTTTTGAACTGATGTCATAAACAACTCGGTTTATGCCACGAACTTCACTGACGATTCGGCGGCTGATGATTTCGAGAACTTCGTAAGGCAGCTTTGCCCAATCAGCAGTCATGCCATCAGAACTTTCAACAGCGCGTATGGCTACCGCGTTTTCGTAGGTTCTGAAGTCTCCCATAACTCCAACAGTTTGAATGGGAAGCAAGACCGCAAAGGCCTGCCAAATTTTCTGGTACAGCCCTGCTCGCTTAATTTCCTCCATCACCACGTTATCAGCCTCTTGCAAGAGCTTGACTCGATTTTCATCAACAGGGCCAAGAATCCGGACTGCCAATCCGGGGCCAGGAAAGGGCTGGCGATTAATAAGCATTTCCGGCAAGCCCAATTCTCTTCCAACGGCGCGGACTTCATCCTTGAAAAGCTCGCGCAATGGCTCAACAAGTTTAAGCTTCATCTTTTCCGGCAGGCCCCCAACGTTGTGGTGACTCTTAATCACCGCCGAAGGACCTTTGACGGAAACCGATTCGATGACATCCGGGTAAAGCGTTCCTTGAACCAGAAAGTCTACTTCGCCAAGCTTGTTAGCCTCTTCCTGAAAAACTTCAATGAACTCGTTGCCGATAATTTTTCGCTTTCGTTCCGGATCGGCGACGTCTTTAAGCGCCGTCAAAAAGCGCTCACCAGCGCCAACGCCTTTTACATTCAGTTGACCATAGTCGCTGAACGCTTCCAGCACTTTTTCAAATTCATTCTTTCGCAGCAGTCCGTTATCAACAAAAATACAGGTCAGCCGGTCGCCAATCGCGCGCGAAACCAAAGCCGCCGCAACCGAAGAATCAACGCCTCCTGACAAACCGCAAACGGCGTGTCCTTCACCGATTTGTGTTTTGATTCGCTCAACTTCCGATTGAACAAATGAAGCTGGCGTCCAATCAGCATGGCAACCGCAAATTTTGCGAACAAAGTTTTCTAAAACCTGTTTGCCATTTGGAGTGTGAGCAACTTCGGGATGGAACTGTAAACCGTAAATTTTGCTCGAATTGTTTTCGACAGCGCCAAGCGCATTTTCAGTGCTTGCAATCGTTTGGAAACCGGAGGGAGCAGCCGTGACATGGTCGCCGTGACTCATCCAGGCTTGAAAACTCGCAGGCAATCCAGCCAGCAACTGGCTCTCTCCAATCAAGTTAACCCTGGCAGCACCGTATTCTCTGTGCGCAGAAGATTCAACTTTTCCACCGAGAAAATAGCTAAGCAGTTGCAGCCCGTAACAGATTCCGAGAACTGGAACACCCATCTTCAACACGTCTGGCGAACAGTGTGGCGCGCCTTCTTCATAAACAGAACTTGGCCCGCCAGAAAGGACAATGCCCTTCGGGTTCATTTTTTGAAGTGCTTCAATGGAAGTATTGAAAGGATGTATTTCACAATAAACGCCGACTTCACGAATTCGCCGGGCAATTAGCTGGGTATACTGAGATCCGAAATCGAGGATGATAACCGTCTCGAAGCTTTTGGACACGAGATCGCTCCTTTTTGATTGTCAGTTTTGTGGATTGTGTCAGTGAGCTCGGAGTATAAGCGAGAGCCGAGACGACCTCAATCAGAGCGCTATCTCTATCTTTAATTCGACGTGCCCGAAGAGCAATTTTAGTCGGCTGATATAGACTTTGGCGATTCTTCAGTAACAGTAGAGCGGCGAAAAGGACGGCTGACAAGATTCCACAGTTTAATGAGGGGGCCGTGTGAGATGTAGATCGTGGTCAGAATCAGCAAAACCCATTGCGAATAAAACCAGATGCCAGCCACCAATAACGACAGTAAAGGCAACGTGATAAAGGGCTGATTGCTTTTAAGGCCTAAGTCTTTGAAACTGGTATACCGAAAAGTACTAATCATCAGCACTGCCAGCGCAGACATTCCTACAATCAATAGCCAAGTGTAAAACTCCACCTGATTAGGCTTTAACGTCGGCAACGGGCGAGGAACAAAGTGAATAACTGCGGCCAGCATGCTTGCAGCGGCTGGGATGGGCAACCCAACAAAATACTTTTTATCCAGCTTTGGCGATTTCCCTGGGTCAGAAAACCTGGGCGCTCTGGCTATCACATTGAACCGCGCCAATCGCAAAGCTCCACAGATCAAAAAGAAAAACGAAACTCCCCAGGCAATGCGCTCTAGTCCGGGCGTTGAGCCATAGCCCCAAGTATAGGCCATCACCGCGGGGGCAACGCCGAAGGTGATCACATCGGCGATACTATCCAGTTCTACACCGAAGTCACTTGTGGCTTTGGTCATTCGCGCAATTCGACCGTCCAGTCCATCCAGCAAAAAAGCAATGCCGATGGCTCGCGAAGCGTTGTCAAAAAGATGCGTTGCCTGAGCAAGTTGACCCGATTGATCCAGAAGCTGATATGCCTTAGCCGAGTTGATAACAGCGTAAAAGCCGCAAAGTATATTGCCGATCGTGAAGGCGCTCGGAACAATGTAGATGCCTTTTTTGATTCCACGCCGAGGCGGATTGGGTTGGGTTTCTTCGTTGAAGTCGCTCATTCGACAACCTTTCCAAGAATTGTGACACCGCCTTTTGTACGCTGACCTTTTCTCACCATTACCGTAACCTGGGGCGGAAGAATAACATCAACACGTGAACCAAATTTGATGTATCCGACTCGCTCGCCCAGCTTGATGGTTTCGCCAACTTTTTTCCAAAAAACAATGCGTCGCGCAATCAAGCCAGCAATCTGCTTGAAAACAACTTTTGCGTATCGGTTTTCGACTGTAATGACTGTTTGTTCATTTTCAACCGATGCCCGCTGAGCAGATGCAACCAAAAACTTGCCTGGACGATAATCGTAGCTGGTAATGGCTCCGGCAAGAGGCGAGCGGTTAACGTGAACGTCGAAAATGGAAAGAAAAATGCTGATCAGCGTTCCTGCCTGGCTGTTATTCGGATCAACCGGTTTGAGCACAACAATTAATCCATCAGCCGGAGAAACCACCGTTTTTTCATCAACCGAAACATCACGCTCCGGATTGCGGAAGAAGAACGCGACAAATGCGGCTAGAAACAGCAAACTCCCAGCGACCCAGTAAAACGCTGGCGCAATCAGCCAGCCCAAGAGCAAACAAATTATGCCCAAAACTACGAGCGGAACGATGAAGGTATAAGCGTCTCGAAGCAATGCTCAGTTCCTCAATATATTTAACAAGTTGTTTAGGATATTTAACGAGGCAAAGATTATCAGGCTGGGCGACAAAAGAAAACGGGGCCACTTTTTCGTGGCCCCGTTTTCTTTTTATTGTTATGTAATTGCGACTTCACCAGCATTAATGCGATGTCGCGCTAGCCTTATACTGACTGAGAATCATTTCCATTTGATCTTTGAGGTGAAGCTTCTTCTTTTTCAAAATCACCTCTTCTGTTTTTTCGTCGTCGTTTGGATGAGACAGTGACAAAAGCTCGCTCAAACGAGCATCGTATTGATGATGTTCGTTGACCAACTCCCGATAGTGTTCATCGTTTGCGATTAGGTAGTCTTTCAAAGCTATTTCGCTAGCTGGAATGCTCATTGGCTTTTCCTCCTTTGGAAGTTAGAGTTGCCGATGTTTTTGGTGATATCACCAGTTGTGTCTCTCGATAAACAGATACTAGTACAAAGCCAATATGTCATCAAGGCTGATTTTCATCACAAGCCGGCTATTTTCTGTGAAAGAATTAGTGCGTCATCAACGGGATCATGATAGTAGTTTTTTCGCCTTCCAACGACCGTAAACCCAGTCTTTTCATAGAGCGAACAAGCAGCGTAATTGCTTGAACGAACCTCCAGAAAAGCCTGGACAGCGCCTTTTTGGGAGGCGACTTGCAAGGCTGCTGCGATCAGTTTCGAACCGAGGCCGGACCTTCGCGAATCAGGGGCGACTGCCACATTATCAATTTCAAGCTCATCAGCAACAAGCCATCCGGAAAAACAGCCGACGACACTAGAGTCTTCATCTAGTGATACCAGTAAAACAGACAAGGGCTCTTGCAAAAGCTTGGCGTAGCCCTCTGCCCCCCGGGAACTGAGTTGGCAATATTGCTCAAGCTCAACCACAGCGGGAATATGCTCGACAAGCATCTGAGAAATTCTGACTTCCAACTCTGCCCTCAATCCTTTCTTTTGATTTCAGCGTCCGACGGGCGAACGTAATGGGGGCGCAAACTGTAGTCGGCATTGCCTATACTGAGGGCTGGAACACGAAGAGCAATCGCTTCAGCAACAGATGTTAAGCACTCCTTGAAATGCCAGCTTGGCATATCCGCCAGGGATTCTTCTGAAACGCTACCGACGACAGACAGGGATTGGCTTTTCAAGTTGGAACTCAATACAGAGAGCAAAGAACCGACCTGATCACTGCCAAACTGCTCAATCTCTCCTGTTTTTGTAACCTTGCGAACTCCTGAATAGACTTCATTGCGTCCTGCGGCGATGAAAACCAGAACATCGCCAATTATTTCTGAACTCAGGGCCAGAGCATCAATTGAGTTGATACCAACCGCTGGTTTGCTGAGCGAGTGGGCCAATCCCCGGACGGCAGCCAGCCCAACTCTAAGACCCGTAAAGCTGCCAGGACCTGTAGCCGCGGCAAAGACTTCCACTTCGCCAAGACCAATTCCAGCATTTTTCAGCAATTCAGCGATTTGAAGAAAAAAAGTCCGTGAGTGCGGCACTAAAGCATCCCCCTG
>CAZXHW010000222.1:0-10368 GCA_964639915.1 uncultured Heliomicrobium sp. | reverse complement strand
AGCCGACCGTTGCCGAAGTCAATGAGCGCTTGTTGGAGCACAGCACGGTCGTTTGTGGTTTGATTATCGGTGGCGAAAGCTCCAAGACGCTGAAAATGTTTATGCGTGGCCGAGCAGAGAAGTATAACTGGACTGTCCGTGTGGATGAATTTGCTGAGCCAACTGGCGGCGAAGTGATGATTTCCGACACTGCGACCGTCAACCAGCGGTTGGCGGATTTAATCAACCACCTGCGAACCCGCTACAGCATCGGATATTCACCAACCAATGCCACGCGCGACGGCAAGTTTCGCAAAATCAGCCTTTCGCTCAGCGGTGACACTACAAAACGCGAAGGCGAAATCCTTGTCAAAACCCGTCAAGGTTACTTTGCGCGCGAACATCAAAACTCGCCGAAGCCAGACTAATCCCCAAGTCGCTACTCTTCTGTCGGGGACATCGCCGCAGGATCTTGCGAACTATCTGCCAGATGGTTTGTAGGCTGTGGTGAGTTGAAATTCTTCGCCCGTTCGATAAACCAGTGAAGGCTGAACGCGATGGCCATCACTGCCCAAAGGATGCCGATGCTTAAATACAATTCCCGATGGGCGGCGACATCCCAAACGAAGGGGTTTCCGACCAGCCAGCGACCGTAATCTTCTCGCCACCAATTCAGATCGTTTATAAATACCAACATCCCGACTAATAAGGGGATGGTGCTGCCGAGCGCTGTGATAACCATCGCAATCAACCAGGTCAAACTCGTGTTCACTCGTTTTAGCAAGTAACGGCGCAACAAGGCTGCCGTTAGCGCGTAACAGAACAGATAAAGATTCATGACCGTCATCCAGCGCGTTGAGCCGACGAAGTCGGGCAAATTCCGGAAGCTTGGAAACAGCCGCCACCAAATCCAGCCTACGAAATCGGTTTTTGCGATCATGGCGACGGTCCAGGCCAGGCCGTTGGCCGAACCGCTGAAAAAGAAAAAGCTGAAGTATCGCTTCAAACCTGATTCGGGGACGGCACGCAATACGCGCTGCCCTGGCCAGTCGCGCTCGCTGACCGCAACCAGGATGGAAAACGCGAACAAGATATTGAACGCAATCTGCCAATAAACCATAGGGTCATGCGTGGATTCCACCCAGCTTCCCAACAAAGCTGCGGCTCCACCAATGATCCAGATTGTTGTCAGATATAGCCGAACTGGCAACGCTCGATTGGCCGATGCTGGTTTGATCAGTGCCACGGACAGCACGAACAATAGTCCAAGCTGGGAGGCGTAATTCAGGACAATGATGCCAGTCCATTGCCAGAAATTACCGGTCCCGATGGTGCTGCCGATGCCTTCCCACAGCATTCCGCCGGACGCGGCCATTGTGCTGATGTAACCAAGCACAAATTGAATGAACGCAATCAAACCAAGGATGAATTTGAACGCGCGGCTAACCGGCAGGCAGGCAACAAAAATTGCAATCTGCGTGCTTAAGGTGACGGCAACAACGCCGAGCGCCAACACCACCAACATCGAAGGCAGATCAATCCCGCGCAGAAAATACGTGAAGGTCAGGAATGGCAAACACGCGCTGAAGATCATTACCGTTAACACCGCGGCGGCCAGCATTTTTCCGGCGATGATGCTGCGGGGTTTGATGGTGGTGATGAACAGCAGATCGAGATTGGTTTCCGAGCGTTCCGCCGCAAGCCGCACGCCAGTATAAAGCGGCACAAACAGCATGCTGATGGCGAGCATAATGCCGAACAGAATCATGAACACCGTGCGCCCCGAATCGGAACTGAAACTGAGGTCGCTGTTGGTTAATAGGTAAATGCCAACGGCGACGATTTGAATTGCCAACAAGATAAGCAATGCAGTAATGACGAAGCGGCTTTGAACAGCTTGGCGCAATTCCTTGATGACGATCGGATTCAGCCAGTCGTTGATACGCAAAGCCAGACTTTCTTTTGGCTGCGCGGGAGGTTGGACTGAGTTGGTGATTTCGGCTTCGGCTGTCATTGCACAACTCCTTTGGTCACGTTCATGAAGATTTCTTCCAGGTTGGCGCGTTGTTGCTTGAATTCCACGACGCGATAGCCGCGCGCGATCAAGGCCGACAACAACTCTGCACAGGCTTCGTCTGTCCCGCTGATTTCCGCCGCAACTTCTTCACCGACAAAGCGGGAAGATTCAATGTGCGGCATTTGCAGCAAGTCACGATGAAGCTCTTCCTGCCGTCCCAGCGTTCGAATCAGCACTGACCGGCGCGGAACGCTGTCGCTGAGCAAATCGCCTATGCCGCCCGCCATCAGAATTTTGCCGTGTTCAATGATGACTGCACCGTGACAGATTTCTGCCAACTCGGTCAGGATGTGCGAACTGATCAAAATGGCTTTGCCTTGCGAAGACAGCACGCGCAACAATTCGCGAAGCTCGATGCGCGCGCGAGGATCAAGCCCAGCCGCTGGCTCATCCATAATCAAAACCGGCGGATCGTGCAGCAGCGCGCGCGCCAGCGTGACGCGCTGCTTCATCCCTTTGGACAGTGCGACCAGCATCTTTTCCCGAATGCCGCTGAGGTTGGTGAACTCTTCTATGCTTTCGACTGTTTGTGTGCGTTTTGCGCCCTTCAAGCCATAAGCCCGCGCGAAAAAATCCAGGTATTCGTGAACCGAAATGTCTCGATGTGTGGGCAGAGAATCCGGTACATAACCTACCAAGCGCCGAGCTTGTTCGGGGTCTTCGATTACCGACACGCCGTCAATCGTCGCTTGTCCGGAAGTCGGTTCATCCAGCGTCGCCAGAATCCGCATCGTCGTCGTTTTGCCTGCGCCGTTGGGGCCGACGAAACCTACGACCTGGCCGGAAGCGAAGGAAAACGACACGTCATCCACCGCGCGCGTCGAGCCAAAATACTTTTTCAGATTGGCGATCTCGACTCTCATCGCTCACCTCCCACGCCGTAAATCAGGTTACGAGCATTGCGCGTTTTGACGTTTTTCAATCCTTCTTCGACAAAGGGAGCACTATTGAGAACAGCCAAATAACTGTTCGGCATTAACGCTTCTTGTGGTTTGTCAGTATAAGCTTTGAACTCTTTCAACCAGTCGCCGCTGTAAGCCAGGCGCAGTTTTGATGGTGTTGTCGAAGCTTTCGATCCAGTTGCTTTCAACGAAGCTTGCGCTCCGGCAGCAACGTTTTCGGCAGAATAAATTTTTCCGTCAGCGTCAGCCCACCACACCTGCGCGATTTCCGCGCCCAGGCCATTGACCAGCGTTGCACCACTGCCAGCTTGTCGGATGTTCAAACGTTCACGCCGTGCTTCATTTTTTTGCAGCTTGAAAAACGCAGGGACGCGCGCCGCGACCCAGCCTGTGTCCAGGTGCTGATCATTCGTCCAATCAATCGTGCGTTCGGGAACTCTGCGGCGGTAATCCCAGCCCTGGGGCAGTTGCGGGATCAATTCTGTGTCGTAGCTGAAGTGTAATCCTTCGCTGGGAGTAATCGGGGAATAAAAAGCTGTCCAGCCAATGGTTGTCGCGCGATGAGCTGTTTCGTCCAGAATCGTCAGCGCCTCGGTTCGCGCGACAGCGTTCCAGCCTTCGCCAAATAGCGAAAATCCGGCGACGAACAAACAGGTTAGCAGCGAAATTGCAGGGATCGTCCACAACATCCAGATTTTTCGCTTTCGTTTTGCCAGCCAGAGTAAATTGACCGGGCCGATGACGATGACGAACAGCAACATCAAGACGAATAATCCACGAATCGGCACGCCAAACTTTTCCACAATCTGAAAGGTTCGATTGATGTCAGCCAAGTTATTGGATTCAGTTTGATCCGCTGCCGAATTACTCAAGCTCTGGCTCAGCCGCTTCCATTGATTGACGGTGATTTCTTTCGGATCAATCGAACCGGTGACAACGACTGCACCGAATCCAATGTAAAAGATTGGCAGGTCAGAGCGAGACACGTATTTCGGCACTGGAGTTGGCGTCGGCTCGGCTTTCCCTTCGGTTTTGACTTCGGCTTCATCTTCATCCACGGGTTCATCCTTGATGATGCCGCTCCGCGGTTGCCACTGTGCGGGCGGTTGCCAGTTGCCCGCGACAATCAATGTTCCGCCGCGTTCGATGTGACGCAGCAACGCCAGTCGTACAGTTTCGGGCGCGGCATTGAGTTCGTCCGCTTGTAAAACGATTCCATCGAAACGCGCGTACGACATCCAGTTCTGGCTCCATTCAGAAACGGGAATATCAGGAGATTGCGTTGCAATCCGCCACTGACCGGAACTGGTCTTGAAACTTTGTTCGACATTCACGGAGTTCATCAGTCCGCTCTTGAAAATCTGCTGGCTGAGCAAAAGACCTGGCCCTTCTCCAGGACTGATGTTTCCGATCTTTTCTTCGGTTATGGTGACTCTTTCCTTTTGTTTGACCCCGTCAATGGCTATGTCTGCGGCACCGCCATACGCCGAGAATGAAGGGCTAAACAGGGACATGTTTGCAGTTGCCAGCGGCGCAAGTTCTACGGTTCGCCGAACCTCTCGGATGCCCGGCTGATCGTAGGTGTAATTGTTCAGCAGCACTGTGACTTTGTGCGACTGAGTAGAGGAATGGTTTGTGATTGTCGCTCGGTATTCGCCGTACCCCTCGCCAACGTTGTACGAATGCAGATGTTCGACTTTGATCGAAAGGTCACCGTAGTTTGGCAATTGCGCATGCGCCAGAATTGGCAAAATGACTGAGCAGAGAAATAACAGTGTGAGTTTGCAGAAAAAAGCCTCAAAGGGGCTAGATACGATAGCCAGGGGCAAAGCGAAGCGACGCCCCTGGTTGGTAATAAAATCATCCGGTAAGCCCTGAAGGGGCGTCAGAACATTCTTTTCTTTCGCCCCTTCAGGGCTTGAAAAATCTGTCGCGTCCATTCCCAGGGCGTTGCCCTGGGCTGTCATATTCAGCCCCTTTGGGGCAGTTGGATGCATACATATTTTGAGCTTCTTTGGTAGGGCTATCGTATCCAGCCCCTTTGGGGCAGTTGGATGCATACATATTTTGAGCTTCTTTGGTAGATTCGTTGGCTGATTCTTTTGTAAATTGGCTGTCTGTTTCATTTTTCGATCTCCACGTCGCGGGGAAGTTTGATGCCGGTTTCGTCAAGCTGGCTGAGCAAGCGTGCGATCAAACTCTGAGCATCAACGCCGTCAAACTTTGCCTTGTAATTCAACACCAGCCGATGATTCAGCACCGGCGTGGCGACGGCTTTTACATCTTCAAATCCGACTGTTGGCCGTCCAGCTAATAAAGCGAAGGCGCGAGCGGCTTCGGCAATGGCAATAGCTGCGCGTGGCGAAGCTCCGTAAGCAATGTAGCTTTTGACCTCTTCTGTCGCTTCTGGCGAATCGGTGTGCGTGGCGGCGACGATGCGCGAAATGTAGCGAGAAACGGGTTTTGGCAGGTAAATCCGATCCATCACGGCAAACAACTGCGCAAGCTGGTCGGCTGAAACCACAAATTCCGGTTGTGGTGCTTCGCCGCGTCGCCGGGTCGAAATGATTTGATCCAACGTTTCGACATCTGCGCCGCCAACATTCAGCTTAAACAGGAAACGATCCAACTGTGCTTCGGGCAAAGGGTAAGTGCCTTCCAGTTCAATCGGGTTTTGCGAAGCCAGCACGAAAAAAGGATCGGGAAGTTGCCGCGTTGCGCCCAGTAAAGTCACCGAATGTTCCTGCATCGCTTCCAACAGCGCTGACTGCGTTTTCGGCGAAGCGCGGTTGATTTCGTCCGCCAGCAACAGATTGGTGAAAATCGGCCCGGCATGAAATTCCATCGCCCGGTGGCCATCGCTGTCGCCCTGCAAGATGTGTGAACCAAGAATATCGCTCGGCATCAAGTCAGGCGTGAACTGGACTCGTTTGAACTGAAGGCCTAGCAAATCGCCAAGCGTTTTGACAAGCGCGGTTTTGCCGACACCGGGCAAACCTTCCAATAGGATGTGGCCGCGACTCAAAAGCCCCGCCAGCACCATTCGATGCAGTTCAGGCCGTCCCAGCAAAATGCGGTCAAGCTGCGCCAGAATTCGGTTGGCAAGTTCGATTGCTGGAGTGATTTCTTCGGGTTGGAGGATTGGATTCATAGCGTTTTAGAGTAGACAGAAGGCAGTAGACAGTAGTTTGAGGTTGTGGTCGAGATTTTTACTTTTCAACTCAGCAATAGGCAATGGACTGTTTCTGAAAACCTCAGCCTTCACAAAGATTCTACTGTCTACTGTCTACTGTCTACTTCAGACAACTACTTTCGATCAAAGTATTTTTTTACTGCGCCTTTATGTTTTGGCAAAACTGTTTGCGTGTAAGCCGAGCCGCCGCTTGTGACTGAATTGTTGAGCGCGCCGTGTGCGGATAAATTACCTTTTTGAACTTCCGGCGCGGAAGCGCTCAAACCCACCAACTGGCTGTCCTGCAAACCGGCGACTGAACCGGGAGACAGGGCTTTTTCTTTGAACTTGGCATTGTTTTCGTCGGATCCTTCTGACCATGTCATTTCGGCATCGCCGCGACCTCGACCGACCTTTCCCTTGCCATTGCCGCTGCCGTTACCGTCTTTACCGCCCTCGCACCATTGGGCGACAGCATCAGCGACGGACATCTTCTGAGAGTTTTCTTTCAGAAATTTCGACAGCCCGGAATTGTCCCGCTTGTTTGCAGAAGCGCCGCCTTTCAAAGAATTCGGGTTGATGTTTCCACGGTTCATTCCGGATTGATTCAGCTTGGAAAGTTGCTGGTTGAGTTTTTCTTTGGACTGGCCCAAGGCTTTGGCAACTTCTTTCATTTGCTCCGAATTCAACGAACCGTTTTTGAGGGCTTCCTGCGTTTCGGGCGAAAGCTGGCTGGTCAGGGCTTCGTTTTCCTTCATTGCGCCCTGCATCATGGTTGAAAGCGTCTGCATGGCCTCGGTCATTGTTTTGGCGTCCAATTGGTCGCTTCCGGCCATCAGACCTTCAGCCAGAGCTTCGGCTTTTTCCATCTGCGCCTGCTTTTCAGCGGCAGAAGCGGCCGCGTCTTTGGCAGCTTTTTCGACTGAATTGGCCAGATGATCCAATGCTTCCCAGGTTTTTGCAGGGTCTTCGCCAGCGGCTTCAGCAGCCAATTGATCCAGTTTCTCTTTCAACTCTTCGGCTTTTGCTTCGCTGAGAATTTGTTCTTCTTTCAGGGTTTCGATCTGCGTTGCCAACGTTTCGGCTTCTTTGCCCACATCCAGCGAGCGACTGGCATTCACGGAAACATACTGGATCGGCAGCAGCAAACAAATGGCTGTGAAGACAACTGACAGCGCCATCAAGCCCCAGGCGCGTGAACTTCGCCAACGCAGTTTAGGCAGATTCACCGCATTCAAATGACTTTCCCAATTGCCAAGCGATTGTTCGCCCGCAGCCATCAACAAACCGCCGTAATCATTTTGGCGGTCTAAAAGAGAACGAACCGAAGCGGGAGTTGGTAACTGTTTTCTGGCCATCAGGTAAGCTGCGATGGCAGCAAGGACAATTCCAAAGGCACCGAACAACAGAGGCTTACGTGGTGTGGACATCGAAGCGCGCAGCGCCAGCGACACCGCACCCCAGGCAAAACACCACACCGTGGCGATCATCAGCCAGGTTTTCAGCGTTAGCAGGGCAACCAGCTTTCTCAGAAACGTGTTTATTGCATGGTCGTGGCTGGCTGAGTTGGTTGTCGGCTCGATTCTTTTTTCCATAGCGCAAGCATATCAAAGTTGAGTTAGTGGAGTCTTCCAAAATCTCTTTTACGGAACAGAAGCTGCGGCTATCATCGCAACTGTAGACGCCCGATGAGGTCATGCTGTTCCACAAAGATGTTCTATACAGACCCAGGCGTCGCAAGAAATTGAATCTTCGGCGTTCCCTTCAACACCTGGAACCCCTTGCCGTAAAACTCGATCCAAACTCAGGAGAAATCTATGTTGATGACTTTTTGCGCATTGCTGTTGTGCTTCATACCTGTCACTACCCCCGTCCCCGCGACTGCTCAGGGTGGCCAGGAGCCGATTGAATATAAATTGCTGGCGACCAACAAAACCTCAACGATGGAAAAAGAAATGAATGCCGCCGCTGCCGAAGGCTTTCGTTTTGAAGGCACCATGGGCGGCGAAACGGCTGGCGGTGGCAATGAAATTGTTGCGATTATGTCGCGCCGAGGCAGTTCCAGCAGCGAGCGCTTGCAGTACAAACTGCTGGCAACGAATAAAACTTCTACGATGCAGAAGGAGCTGACGGAAGCGGGCGCGCAAGGATTTTCCTATGTCGGCCAATCAATTTATGACTCTGCTTTTGGCGGCAGGGAAGTCGTTGTGATTTTGGAGCGGAACGACAAAGTGAAGACGACTTATGAATACAAATTGCAGGCGACCAGCCGAACTTCAACGATGCAGAAAGAACTGAATGCTGTCGGACGCGACGGGTTTCAGTTCTGCGGAATCACTGTGGCTGAAACGTCGTTTGGCGGTAAAGAAGTCGTCAGCATCATGCGGCGCGCAAAGTAAATAGGTGCGGAGTGCGGCCGGAAGCGTCGTACTCAGCAAATAAGCTATTTGCCTTTGGCGATTGCTTTTAGAAGTCGGTCGGCGTGATTGCGGGCGATGAGCGGGACGCCTTCATCAAGTTTGATGTCGTTCAGCAAGGGCACGAATCGGTTGGGATCGGCGATTCGCTTCGAGCGTAAATCGTCATCCAGCATTCGCATTTGCGCTGGGGTTGAAATCGGGTCAGTTGAACGCACAACTTCAATTTCGAAAAAGCGTGTCTCTTGTGTGACGATGTTCTGAAAAATATCGCGCAACTGGGACATCGCTGCATTGTCGGTGTAATTGAATTTCACCGTGCGCTCTTTGCCGCTGCGCGATTGCGTGATGGTCACTGTCCCCAGATGCGAAAAATCCTTTTTATGCTGGTAATTTTCCTGGCTGGCCAGAAAGTTCAATTGGTCAAAGAGGGATTGAATCCGGGCCAGCAGTGAGGCTGAAAGCTCCAAATCATTCACAATCTCTTCGTTGTCTTTCTTTTGGAATCGGAACTTGCCGCGCCCTGACCCGTCAAATTCGACTTCCTGAAGCGGCGTCGTGAATTTTTCGTTTTCGAATCGGTAATGATAAAAAACTGCGGATGATTTTGCCCCGGTTTCCGGGCTGCTGGTTTGAGAAAGTTTGAGAGGGATTTGTGTGTAAGCTTCGCTTTGAAGCGTGACTGCAAGGATGATGACGTAAAGTGCCAAAACGAATTTGCGCATAAGTAGATATGGAAGTAGCCAGTAGTTCGTTGGCAACTACTGGCTACTATCAACAGACGATTCGATTACTCTTCGCTGCTTTGAGCGGCGGCGGGTTTTTTCTTGCCAAAAGGTTCAGCCAAAAATCCCTTGGCGGCTTCCTGAGCGTTGTCGTAGTTGTTGCCGTTGCTGATTGCCTTGTTGTATTCGGCGACGGCGCGTTCACGCTGGCCGACCATGTCCCAGCAATTGCCGCTGTAAATATACGACCAGACTTCAATCCAATCGGGCCGCAAGTTTCCGCTGAGCGTTTGCTCAAAAGCATCCAGACCTTTTTTCCAGTTCCGCTGCGCAACGTATAGCAAGCCCAAGTTGTACCAAGCCCACGAATTACCACGATTGAGTTTGATGGCCGCCTGGAATTGTTGTTCGGCTTCGACATATTCCATTTCGCGGAAATGTTCGATGCCGCGGCGGACGATGACGCCTTCGCGCAGGGTTTCTGACGTGCGCAGCAGCTTGGTGTCCGGATCAGCCTGCACTTCAACAGGATTGCTTTTGGTATTGATGTCGAAATCCGCGGAAGTGCCTTTCAGCCAGATCGTTTGGCGCTCGTTGCCTGCTTCGGTTTTCAGCAAGATGTCCACCGGCATTTCAAAGGTATCCAGGTCCTGTTTGATCGTTCCGCGAACCCGGAATGTGCTGTCTTTGGTTCTTGAGATGATGTATTCCGCGCGGAACTCCGGCACGCCAGTCGAATCTACCCACTGGCCAAAAAAGAAGCGCAGATCGCGTCCGGCAGCTTTTGAGGCAAACGTTTCAAACTCATCCAAGGAGATGTTTTGCCCATTGAATTGTTTGTAATAATCCTGAAGCATCTTGTCGAAAGTTTGCTCGGTCATCAGTTGGCGCAACATATTCAGAACCAATGCGCCTTTGTTAAACACGATCGAACGGAAAGCCGGAGTTTGATCGTCAAGCTGTTTCGGGGCGTTGCGGATCGAGGCCGATTGTTCGAAGGCCAGCGCTTTTTCCAATTCCGCCTGAACAGTTTGCTGGAACTGCGATTCGTTCAGCTCCTGCTTCTGGTAAAGCAGCGTGCTGAATTCGGCCAAGC
>CAZXHW010000221.1:0-10409 GCA_964639915.1 uncultured Heliomicrobium sp. | reverse complement strand
GATCGCGGCCACGGCGGCGCGGGGATCACACTCTCGTGGGGAACAGCTTCATTAGCTGTGGACCTCTTGCGAGGCTTTCCGGCGGCGCGGACTTCTCCTTCGCAGCGCAATTCCAGGGCGTCGCAAAGACGTTTTGCCGTTCTCGGATGTGGCGTCAATGGCCTTTCCACCGCGCTTCTGTTGCAACGTAGTTTCCAGGACGGGCCGGGCACGGTGACGATCTACGCTCGCGATTTGCCGCCCAACACGACGTCCAACATCGCCGGAGGATTTTGGTCGCCGACCTCGGCTTATGACGCGCAATCTGCGTCGGCGAAGTTTCTGGAACAGTTTCGATCTGCTTGCCGCATTTCCAATCGAGCCTTTCAACTGCTGGCTGGTACCGAATATGGCGTGCGCTGGATAGATACGTTTGAGCTTTATCGCAGTGACGCGTCGCTTGCGCGCGAACTGCCCGGCGGCAATGATCTTTACCCGGGACTAAAGGTTCACAGAGATGCGGAGCATTATTTCGGCCATCCGTATGCGCGGGAGTACAGCACGATGCTGATTGAACCTTCCATCTATCTCAACGCGCTTTTGCGCGATTTTTATACCGCTGGTGGCAAATTGGTGGTGAAAGAACTTCGCAGTCGTGAAGAGGTTCTGCGCCTGCCCGAGCCGGTCATCTTCAACTGCACGGGCTTAGGCGCACGCGAGCTTTTCAAGGACGAGAAACTGGGACCTGTGCGCGGGCAACTGGAAGTTCTGTTGCCACAGCCGGAAATTGATTACTGTTATCTTGGCGGCGGCGCTTATATGTTCCCGCGCCGCGACGGCATCATTCTGGGCGGCACTTTTGATCATGACGATTGGTCTCTTGCGCCAAGGGCTGATCAGGCAACTGAAATCCTGGAAGGACATGCGGAGATAATGAAAGCGCTCAAGTGAGCATCCCGTGGGAACTGACTTTTCAGCCAGATGCTAAATTCGAGAATTTGAATAACCTCTCTGTTTTCCATCCTGTTCATTTTTCAAACTTGCACCGGTTGTCATAGTGTTATTCAATGTTGCTCTTCGGAGGTAAAAGTAATGAGTACACAATCGCAAACAGTTCTGACATCCTTTGACGCTCTGCCGGAGGCGGGAAAATATGAGGTCGCTCTGGAAATCCTGAGGAGAACGAAGGACTTTGAATTTCCGCCTTTGGAAGATGAAGACCTAGTCGCGAATGCCGAAGCCGTCTTTCTAGAACTCGATCAAAGGGGATTGAGCGATGAACATCCCGAATCGCGGTGAAGTCTGGTTGGTTGATCTGGGCTTTGCAGCCAAAACGCGCCCTTGTCTGGTTCTCAGTATTCCTGCCGAAGACGAAGATCGCCCTCTTGCCACTTTGATTCCCCACACGACCAGCGCCCGAAACTCACGTTTTGAAGTTGGCTTGACGCTCGGCTTTCTGAAACCAGGCGTGTTCGACGCCCAAAACCTCATCACCGTTCCCCATGCGAAGCTGGTTCGAAAACTCGGTAACCTGACCGAACCGCAAATGTTTGAGATCGAAGATGCCGTTTGCGACTGGCTGGGCTTATAAAACAGGCGGTCATGGGTTCGAAGAGAAAACCTGAAAGCAGCCACAATCAATAAGTGAGCCTTGTAACGCCACTTATCCGGCAAACTATTTGCCTAATGGCGGTTGGCTGGTAAACTGCGCCCACCTCGATATGTGGCCCGCGCCACCTTTTCTCTACTTATCCCCATATATACAACGGTGTAACTGCGCTCAGACACTCTGAGAGGAGAATGCAATGAACGGAACAACTCAGACGCAGATTCCCGAAATCATACGCAAGTATGAAGACGAGATTCTGGCTGAATGGATGAAGTTGCAGCAGCAAGCGGTAAACAGGCGTAGCGACGTGGCAGCAGATGCGGAATTGCACGAACAGTCACGCGCGTTTCTGATCGAAGTGCGTCAATCCGTGCAAGCGGGAGGCTTTGCCAATATCAACGCGCCAGCCTGGAGTTCGGTGCGCGATCTGCTGGGGAGCATTTCGGCCTCGCGCGCGATGCAAGGCTTTACCCCTTCCGAAACGGCAATGTTCGTCTTTTCGTTAAAACAGCCGCTTTTCAACAAGCTTCGCCATGAATTCGCGAATGATGCCGAAACGCTTGGGCATGAAACGTGGATGGTGACGTTGTTATTGGACAAGCTGGGATTGTTGACCACGGAACTCTATCAAAAGACACGCGAAGACGTGATTGCGCGCCAGCAACAGGAACTGATGGAGTTGTCCACGCCTGTCGTGCAGCTTTGGGACGAAATTTTGGCTCTGCCGTTAATTGGTACACTGGACAGCGAACGCACGCAAGTGGTGATGGAAAACCTGCTGGAAAACATTGTCTCGACTGGTTCCAGCATCGCCATCATAGACATCACAGGCGTTCCTTTGGTGGATACGCTGGTTGCCCAGCATCTGCTCAAAACCGTTGCCGCCGCGCGATTGATGGGAGCCGATTGCATCATCAGCGGCATTCGCCCGCAAATTGCCCAGACAATTGTTCACCTGGGTGTGGATCTGGCTAATGTTGTTTCCAAGGCGACTTTGGCTGACGCCTTCGCCATCGCGTTGCAGAGAACCAACAGGAAGGTTGTCAGCGCACTTCCTCGCGAGGAGGGGAGGTAGAGCGTGGAGCGCATTCCGATTCTGAAAATGGGCGAATTCCTGTTGATCACCATTCAGGTGGATATGCAGGATCGCCTTGCCTTGAAGCTGCAGGACGATCTAACCGAAATGATCGTCAAAGTGCATGCGCGCGGCGTGCTGATAGATATTTCCTCGCTTGAAATTGTGGATTCATTCATCGGAAGAATGCTTGGCAATATCGCGGCGATGTCGCACGTGCTGGATGCAGATACGGTTGTCGTCGGGATGCAGCCGGCGGTCGCCATTACGCTGGTGGAACTGGGATTATCCTTGCCTGGTGTGCGGACAGCGTTGAACGTGGAGCGCGGAATGGATTTGTTGCGTGCTTCGTTGAAGGGGAAGGAGGGCATGGATGACCGTGCTCAAGAGTGAAACGTTGCCGCTTCAGTCGCCGGAAGATATCGTCAGAGTGCGGCAAGCTGTTCGTGCATGGGCAATTGAACTGGGCTTTAGTCTGGTGGAGCAAACAAAGATTGTCACTGCCGCCAGCGAATTGGCCCGCAACACGGTTGATTATGGCGGCGGCGGTCAGGTCGTTTTCGAAAGCCTGAATGCAACTGTAAAACGCGGATTGCGGCTGACGTTTGAAGATCAAGGCCCGGGTATTGCTAACATCGAACTGGCTTTAACTGATGGATATACGACTGGCGGCGGCCTTGGTTTGGGGTTAAGCGGAGCCAAGCGGCTTTCAAATGAATTTTCGATTGACTCCGCCCCCGGCAAAGGCACGCGGGTGACCATCACACGCTGGAAATAATGCAGAAACCCGCGCGGATAAGCGCTTAGCACACACTTTCTACGTGCGTGTTTCTGCACTTCGATAAGCAGTTTGAGGAAGTATGCGAAATCAATTGCTCTTTCCGATCAGCGAATCCAGTCAAGTGGGGGACGCACGCCGAAAAATAGTGGAATTGGTAAAAGGGGCGGGCTTTCGTGAAACCGAGACAGAGAAAACAGCAATTATTGTCACGGAATTGGCCAGCAATCTGGTGAAACATGCCGGAGGCGGTTCGCTTCTGGCCCAGATTGTGACTCACGGCGCTTCCAATGGGCTGGAGTTAATTTCTTTGGATAAAGGACCAGGAATTACAAACATCGCAGAATGTTTTCGAGATGGGTATTCAACAGTCGGCAGTCAGGGCCAGGGTTTAGGCGCAATCAATCGTCTCTCTTCATTTTTCGACATCTATTCACAACCGGGGAATGGAACGGTTCAGCTTGTTCAATTATGGGAACCGTCAATGCCCGTAAATTCTCACAACAGCCAGTTTAAGTTGGGCGGCATTTGTCAGCCCAAACGCGGCGAAATCGCTTGTGGCGATTCCTGGTCCGCTGTTCAACAGCCGGGCCGATGTTTGTTGCTGGTGGCGGATGGGCTGGGACACGGACCGGATGCAGCGAAGGCAGCACATGGAGCAGTGCAGGTATTTGAAGCCAATCCAACTCTTGCTCCGGCCCAGTTGCTGGAGCTGATTCACCGTGCTTTACGTCCCACGCGCGGCGCGGCGGTGGCAATCGCGGAAATTTCAGGTGGCCAGGTGAAATTTGCCGGTATTGGAAACATTGCCGGGAGCGTGATTTCGCCAACGAAAGAAGTGCGCCACATGGTTTCGCATAATGGAATTGCCGGGCACGAGGCACGCAAATTTCAAGAGTTTAGCTATCTATGGGTAAAGGGGTCGTCACTTGTATTGCATTCGGACGGCCTGAATACCCGGTTTCGTACAGAGGCATATCCTGGGATGACGGTTCGCCATCCCAGCCTGATGGCAGGAGTTCTTTTTCGAGATTTTGACCGCAAAACGGATGATGTAACCGTCGTAGTCGCTAAAGAAGGCTAAGTTCTGTGAATAAATAGTTTATGCCGCTAGAGGAAACCATAACCCGCTTTAGGCGGTAACCTATACTTTCGCTGCTTAACTGGATTTTGGGCAAACAGCCGCTTGTTAAAGCCAATTTTCCAAACTCAGCCGCCTAAGTTTTGATTTGAATCAGCGAAGTGATCCTTATGAGTTTACCAATTCTTGCAATCACCGCTAGAACGGAACGGGACATTGTGCTGTCTCGGCAACACGCGCGACAGATTGCAGCCATGCTCGGCAATGAAACTCATGACCAGATTCGTTTTGCTACAGCAGTATCGGAAATTGTGCGCAATGCCGTCAGTCACGGCGGAGGCGGCATGGTGGAGTTTGCCTTGGACGAATCTGCCAAACCCCAGATGTTGCTGGCGCGAATTAGCGATCAGGGGCCCGGAATTAAGCAATTAGCCGACTTGTTAAATGGGCAGCGCGGAACCACAAAAAACCTGGGGCTGGTAAATGCCCGGCGATTAGTGGATCAGTTCAAAATTGATTCGGAGCCGGGCAAGGGAACGGCAGTCGAAATGCGCCAATGTTTGTCGAAATCCGCGTCGGCTATTACGGCTAATCGTTTGGCCGAAATTACAGCCGAACTGAATCAGCGTGAACAACAAGACCCGGTAATGGAGGTTCAGCGGCAGAACAAAGAGCTGTTGGGCACGCTGGAGGAATTGCAGCGTCGGCAGGAAGAATTGACGCGGCTGAACCAGGAATTGGAAGACACCAATCGCGGAGTCGTCGCGCTGTATTCCGAACTGGACGACAAAGCCGACCGGTTGCGGCAGGCCGACGAAATGAAGTCACGCTTTCTTTCGTATATGAGCCATGAATTCCGCACGCCGCTCAATTCCATTCTTGCGCTGACGCGTTTGTTGCTGGACCGTTCGGACGGGGAATTGACCGAAGAACAGGAAAAACAGGTATCTTTTATCGCTCGATCTTCCGGGGAGCTCACCGAATTGGTTAACGACCTGCTTGATCTGGCCAAAATCGAAGCGGGCAAGGTAGATGTGCATGCATCGGAATTTGCCGTTTCCACGCTGTTCAGCGCCTTGCGTGGATTATTGAAGCCACTGCTGGTCACCGATCATGTGAATCTGATTTTTGAACAGCCAAAAGGTCTTCCTTTTCTTTACACCGACGAAGGCAAGATCGCCCAGATTTTGCGCAACTTTCTTTCCAATGCGATCAAATTTACAGAGCGCGGACAGGTGCGCCTGAGCGCAGAACTAACGCCGGACGGCCAATCCGTCATGTTTATGGTGACCGATACGGGAATTGGAATTGCTCCGGAAGATCAGGAGCGGATTTTTCACGAATTTGGGCAAGTCCAAAATCACATGCAGAAAAGAGTCAAAGGAACGGGTCTGGGGCTGCCGCTGTCTCGCAAACTGGCCGAACTTCTTGGCGGTAGTGTTGCGGTCCATAGCCAATTGGGCGTCGGATCAACTTTTTCCGCAACCATTCCTCTCGTCTATACTCTGGGCCGCACCTCGAAAGTTGTCAGAAAAACTCTGATTATTGACGATGAAGATGCGTCGCGCTACGTGCTGAAACGGTTATTAAGTGAGCAGTATTCAGAAGTTCTGGAAGCGTCGGACGGCGCTCTGGGGCTGGCTATGGCACGGGAAGAACAACCTCAAGTGATCTTTTTAGATTTGATGGTGCCCACAGTCAGCGGCACCGAAGTGTTAGCGCTCTTAAAGGGCGACCCCCTAACAGCACACATTCCCGTTTTTGTTGTCACGTCAAAGGCAATGGACAAGGGCGAACGAAACCATATCGCCAAACATGCGGTAGCAATTCTTTCCAAGGCAGAAATCTCACAAAAGTCGCTTCTCGCTGTGCTTGAAAAAATCTGGGCACAGGCCGAATCGAAAATCAAAGATGTATAACTTGGTGAACAAGGCAACTTCGGCAAGGAATGAACATGATTGAACCGGCGAAAGTTCTGATCTTAAACGTGGATGACCACGAAGCGACGCTGTACGCCAAAACGCGTGTCTTACAGCGCGCCGGTTTTCAAATTATCGAAGCCCGCACCGGCATGGAAGCGCTCCGCCAGGTCGAAGAACGTCAGCCGCAGCTCGTCCTGTTGGATGTAAATCTGCCGGACATCAGTGGCATTGAAGTTTGCAAGCAAATCAAATCGCGTGATACCGCCATCATGACGCTGGTGTTGCAGATTTCAGCCTCTTTTCTTTCCGCTTCGGATAAGGCGCGGGCGCTGGAAGGCGGAGCCGACAATTATTTGGCCGAACCTGTGGAACCGGAAGAACTGGTTGCCACCGTGCGGTCCTTGCTACGGCTGCAACGGGTAGAAGTCGAATTGCGCAGTAAAAGTCATCGCTTGGGATTGTTGGCTCAGGTTGCCGAACATTTGCTTCTGGCTGAAGACCCAACACAGGCTGTGCGCGGCTTGTTCGACAAACTGGCTGGCGAGTTCGAGCTGGATTACTACTTCAACTTTATGGTTGATCAAGAAAGCGGCGTATTGCGTCTGGATTCGTGTTTCGGCCTGACGGAAGAGCAGCAAGCCGGAATCCGCGAGCTTGAATTCGGTCAGGCAGTTTGCGGAACCGTCGCCCAGGATTGGCAGCGCCGTGTTGTGACAGATGTTCAAAACTCTTTGGATCCGAAAACAGACTTGATCCGCAGTTTCGGGGTTCGTGCCTATGCCTGCCACCCGCTGATCATCGGACAACGCTTGCTGGGAACGCTATCTTTTGGCACGACTCGAAAAGACAGTTTCACGGATGATGAGATCGAATTTTTCCGCACGGTTTGTTATTACGTGGCAATGACAAAAGAGCGCGAGCGATTGCTGGAAGTCGAACGCCAGCGCGGAGCGCAACTGGCGTTGATCGCCAAGGAAAATCAGGCGCTTTATGAAAAAGAGCAGACTGCGCGCATCGAGTCCGAAAAAGCCCGCAAGTTTGCAGAAGACGCGAATCGTTTGAAAGATGAATTTCTGGCCACGGTTTCGCACGAATTGCGCGCACCCTTGAATACCATCAAGGGGTGGGCAGTGTTGTTGCATCGCGGGGAACTTACACCGGCTGAAACGATCAAAGCCATTGAAACCATTGAACATAACGTTGAATCGCAAAATCGCTTGATCGAAGACTTACTGGATGGTTCGCGCATTATCTCAGGCAAGCTGCGGCTGGAACGAGAGCATGTGAACTTGAATGAGTTGGTCGAAGCTACAATTGAATCCGTGCGATTGTCTGCGGAAGCGAAAAGCCTGCTGATACAATTCACGGCGGAACCAGCGGTCGTTTTGGTTCCAGGCGACCCAAATCGGTTGCAACAAGTCATTTGGAACCTGCTTTCAAACGCGATCAAATTCACTTCACAGGGAGGCTGGATCAACGTTGACCTGCGGCGCGTGAATTCACAGGTTGAAATCAGCGTGACTGATTCCGGCGTGGGTATCAATGCCGATTTCCTGCCTTATGTGTTTGATCGCTTTCGTCAGGCAGACGGTTCGACGAAACGCAAGTTTGGCGGGTTAGGGTTGGGACTGGCAATTGTTCAACATATTGTTGAGTTGCACGGAGGAGTGGTTTCCGCCCAAAGTGACGGCGAAGGAAGAGGCGCAACGTTTACGGTTCGGCTTCCGGTGGCGGATGACACTTCCCAGGAATGGCAACGTGTGCGTCCGGTTGTAAACGAAACGGCGGTGCAGAGCAGCAATATCCGACTGGATGGGTTGCGGATCTTGCTGGTTGATGACGAGCCGGATGCCAGAGAAATGCTGACGACTCTCTTAAAGGGCTACGGCGCCGATATTCTGGCTGCGTCTTCCAGCGTCGAAGCGCTGCAATTGATTGAACGCGAAGATGTGGACATCATCGTCAGTGATATTGGCATGCCGCATGAAGACGGATACCAGTTTATTAGCCAGGTGCGCGAACAAAAAGGCAATCGCAATTGCCTGAAACCAGCGCTGGCGTTAACTGGCTACACGCGCACGGCAGATCGTGTGCGCGTTCTTGCCGCTGGCTTTCATTCTCATATCGCAAAGCCTGTAGAGCCAAAAGAACTGGCCATTGTCCTTGCCAGCCTGACTGGGCGTATCAAGTTTGGCGCTTGAGAAACAATCTGTAGAATCCAAACATACCGCGTGCGGAACGATTCCTTCTCGTCTGGAAATCGCACAATAAATCAGCCCGATCTCCAGAATGTTATAAGATGAAAATGAACAGAACGACTGTTACCGGTTGCTACGTTGTTTAGGGAGACACACAAATGAGCCAGGAAGCTGATCAAGAGCCGATTTCAAAGAGGCATGTGGTTTACGAGGTTCCGGGGATGGATGATGTTACGATTCGGTTGGACCTGGAATATCACAAGACCGATGCAGGCATTCAAACGATGGATCTTTACTACCCGGAGGATGCGAAAAGAGGAGGGCGGATTCCTGCTGTAATTTTTGTTTCCGGCTATTCGGATGCCGGAATGAAAAAGATGTTGGGCTGCAAATTAAAAGAGTTGGGATCGTATATTTCCTGGGCGCATCTGGCAGCAACATCAGGAATTGTGGCGATTACTTACTCTGCAACCGATCCTGTCGGCGACTTTCATTTACTGATTCAATTTATTCGCCAAAATGCCGCTGAACTTGGGATTGATGAAACCCGGATTGGCTTGTGGGCTTGTTCCGGGAACGTTCCAAATGCTTTGTCGGTGTTGATGCACGAAGACAGCGAATACGTGAAGTGTGCTGCGTTTTTGTATGGATTGATGCTTGATCTGGATGGGTCAACCAACGTTGCCCAGGCGGCGAAAATGTTTGGGTTCGCCAATCCGGCAGCAGGGAAGTCAGTGGATGATCTTCCAGCAGAGTTGCCTTTGTTCATTGCCAGAGCCGGTCAGGACAATCCTCAGTTGAACGAAACGATTGACCTGTTTCTGGCCAAAGCCGTGAGCCGGAACCTGCCCGTGACCTTCGTCAATCATCATTCGGCTCCGCACTTTTTTGACGTGATGCACGACAGTCAGGCCACGCGCGAAATCATCCGGCAAATTTTGGACTTCATGCGGTTTCATCTTTTAGGGCAGGCAATCCAACATGAATCTTCGTGATGAATTTGGCGACATTGATATTTATCTGTTTGACCAACTGCTAAAAGGTCGTATTACGCCAGACATGTCAGTGCTTGACGCTGGATGCGGCGGTGGCCGGAATCTGATCTATTTCCTGCGTCAGAACTTTCAGGTCTTTGCGGTGGATTCAAATCCGCAAGCGATTCAGTTGGTAACCCAACTCGCTTCCAGTCTGTCGCCCAAACTTTCCCAAAACAACTTTCAGGTGGCGGATGTTGACGAAATGCCGTTTCCAAACAATCAGTTCGATCTGGTCATCAGTAGCGCTGTGTTGCATTTTGCCCGTGACACGCAGCACTTTGACCGGATGCTGACCGAAATGTGGCGTGTGCTGAAACCCGGAGGAATGTTGTTCGCGCGGCTGGCCAGTTCCATCGGGATTGAAGCTTTGGTCAGGCCAGTCGGTAACGGTTGGTTTTGGTTGCCGGACGGGTCGGAACGGTTTCTGGTGACTGAAGAGATGTTGACCGCCGCCGCCGAACGACTGAGAGCCAGAAGGCTGGAAGCTTTGAAAACAACCAATGTCGAAAACCTGAGATGCATGACGACCTGGGTTTTGGAAAAACTGTACTAAGCTGTGACTAATTTGCCGATAGTCAGTTTATCTATCAGAGTGTAACCGTCTTGATTAAATCCGAAGCGAAGTTGGAGAAGAAATGGCGATCAACGAATTAGACAAATTGGCAGCGCTTATCAGGGAGGAGCGAGACTCCTTGCTCTCGCAGTGGCGAAAGCAGGTGAAGGAACTCCC
>CAZXHW010000220.1:0-10436 GCA_964639915.1 uncultured Heliomicrobium sp. | reverse complement strand
GCTCATGCGAGCCCACCATTTTATCTGACGGGAGAATTATAGAGGGATTGGAAGTGGGAACTATCCGTAGTGCTGGGTATTTTTCTCTAGGTAGAACTACTTAGCCTGAAACCTGAGTGATCTCAAAACATTTCAACAGCGCGAAACTCACAAGCCGTCTTTGTGTGCGAGTGCGTATTTCATCAGGGCATGGCTGCCGCGAAGATTCAGTTTCTGGCAAATATTGGCCCGGTGAGTTTCGACCGTACGGGGACTGATGAAAAGAGCGCTGGCAATATCCTTCGTCGTTTTATATTCACCAATCATTTTCAGAACGGTAAGTTCGGTCGGGGTCAGATCTGTTGAATCTCCAGCCTGTTTTGCCGAATCGCGGCGGTTCATCAAATAGGATGTCATCGCCGGACTTACGTACGAATGTCCGGAAGTGACCGCCCTGATGCCGGTAACAATATCCGCAAGAGCGCTGTCTTTCAGCACATACCCTTTCGCGCCGACTTTCATTGCCTTGTCCAAGAAACTCCCTTCGCGATGGACGGTCAGGAAAATAATTTCGATCTCGGGTTCTTTTTCGCGCAGGACGCGCGCCACGCTGAACCCATCCATCAGCGGCATATCAATATCCAGCACCGCTACTTGAGGTTTCAATTGCAGCAACATCTGCAAAGCTTCCTTGCCATCACCAGCTTCGGCGATAACCGTCAGGTCGGGCGCGCTTTCAATAATCGTTCGCAATCCCTGGCGGACAATTGGATGATCGTCTGCAATCAGAATCTTGATGTCAGCCGTCATTGTCGCCTCTCTTGATTGGGAATCTCAGAAACACAATTGCCCCTTGTCCGAGAGAAGATTGGATGACCGCTTTGCCTCCGAGCAGACGAGCACGCTGGATAATCCCTTGTAAACCGAAACCGCCTTGTCGTGACAATCCCGGATCGGTTTCCACCAAAAAGCCGCGCCCATTGTCCTGAATACGGACTTCAAGAGAGGCCGGCTGCTTTCTGACACTCACTTCAACACGCGTCGCCGCCGCATGCTTGCTGATGTTATTGACGCATTCCTGCACAATTCGAAAGAGGCTGTTTTCCGATTGTGGTATCAACAACCCGTTGATTTCATCCATTTCGACATGAAGCACCCACTCATTTGCGTCTGCGGCTGCTCGCAGCAGATCTTCCAGCGCGCCGGTTAATCCCAGCCTGTCCAATTGCCGAGGCCTGAGGTCGTAAATCACTTCGTGTACCTCGTCTATGGCCTGGGTGGCGGCGTCTGCAATCTCGCGCAACTGTTCCATCGCGCGATCTTGATCGCTGGGCGCGTTCAGACTGCTAAGGGCGCGGTTTTTAATGATGACAAGGCTTTGGCTTAACCCGTCATGCAATTCAGCGGCAATGCGCTGCCGCTCACTTTCCTGCGATTCAATCAACTGGCGCGCAAAGGTTTCCTGTTGCCGATTACGCCGGTTTAGCGTGGCGACGCGTCCGCGATAAACTCCCCAGGACAAAGCCATAAAACTCAGTCCGATCAGGGATAAAAACCAATAGGTATACCAGAACGGCGGGTTAACAGTGATGCCCCAACGCGCTGGCTCTGAACTCCAAATGCCGTCAGGGCTAATGGCCACTACATTGAATTCATATTTCCCGGACGGCGGATGCGGGTAATAGGCGACGCGGCGCGTTCCGGCGTCAACCCAATCATTATCCAGGCCGATCAGCTTGTAGCGAAAACGCACCTGTCCAGGTTTTCCAAAGCTCAAGCCGGTGTAATGAATTTCCAGTTGTTCTTCGCTGGATTTCATTACCAACGGCTGACTGATATTTCTAGCCTCGCCATCTAAAAATGCCTCTTCAATAATTACTGGTGGCGGCTCCGTATTGTTCAATGCGGGATCAACAATTGCCACACCTTCGATGGTCGGAAACCATAACCGTCCATCCTGCATCCGCCAGCCGGCAGGCTGGTTGCCGCCATTGCCTTCGCTGGGTGTCATTCCATCTGCCGCATCATGCACAACACAGAAAATTGTTTTGTTTTGTCCGGCAATGAAATCATTCAACTGTTGTCGGCTGACGCGGAAAACGCCGCGGTTTCCCAGCATCCAGAACTGGTCATCACCATCCACCAAAATGCGCGAAACAAAATCGTCATGCAGGCCCTGTTTGGTGGTGATTACCGTAATGTTTCCGTCTTTCAATCGGTTCAGGCCGCCGCCGTAAGTTCCAATCCACAACGTGCCCTCCTGATCTTCATAGATTGCACGCACGTAACCGTTCGAGAGCGATTCGCGAGTTGTGAGGTTGGTAAAGGCTCCATCTTTGAACCGGCTCAGACCGTTTGTCGTGCCGATCCAAAGCGCTCCCGCACGGCCCTCCATCATGAAAACCACCTGGTTATGAACCAGCCCATCCTCTTGCCGATGCAGTTTGACGATCTGGCCATCGCGAAACTGCGCCAGCCCGCTGTCGGTGCCAAGCCACATCTGACCGTTCCGGTCCTCAAGAATCGAGCTAACGCGTCGGATTCCCGCCAATTGGTATTCCGTCCACTTGCCGCCGCTAAATCTTGCGACTCCTTCATTCTTGCCAACCCAAACTTGGCCAGCCTTGTCCACATACAGTGCCGCAACATCCCAAGTCCCCGCACAAGCAAGCTTTTTATTTTGATTTGCGGAGGCAATTTCTTTGGGGATTGATCGGCAAAGTCCTTTTCCGGTTCCCACCCAAACATTCCCTTGCCTGTCTTCTATGATTGCGGTAATTCCTGACACCGATAATCCATCCGCCTTGGTCAGCATGGTCACTCGCCGTTTGCGTATGCGAATCAATCCGCCACCGCTGGTGCCTACCCAGAGATGTCCCTCGCGATCTTCAAGCAAGGAATGAATGTTATAGCCGGGGACCTCTTGCAGCCTGGCGCTGTAAATCACTCCATCTTTAGAGTTGTAGATTTGATCGCTCCGGTAGCCAAACCACAGGCTTCCTGCTTTTCCCGGAGCCAATCTGCCGACCAAGGCGGGCACATCCGTCCTGCTGTAATTCATCACCAGGCGATGATTGAAAAACCTGCTCAACCCATTCGATCCGAGCACCCAAAGCCCCCCATCCGGATGTGGATAAATTGCCTGGATACGGAAATCATGGTCTTCTGGGATGGCCTTACTGATTGTAAGGCTCTCGTTTTGAATCCACGCAAGATGCCTCGCGGTGCTCAGCCATACGTTGCCGTCTTTATCCTCACAAATGGAATTCACTTCGTCGGCTGATAGTGACTCCGTTCCGGGAAAGATTTCGGCTTTTGCCGAAATAGCGGGGTTGATACGAATCAATAGTCCATCATTGCCACCAGCCCAGATCATTCCGGCTCTGTCTTTGTAAAAAGTTCGAATTGATCCTCCCTGACCAGAATCAAGTCTGGCATGGGCTGTGAATTGGCCGGATCGAAAACTGACGATGTCGCCCGCCTCTGTGCCGATCCACAGCACACCGGTATTGTCTTCATACAACGCCAAAATGCGGTTGCTTGTCAGCGCAGGGGTATTGGCGGAGTTAAAGATAGTGAACTTTATGCCGTCAAACCGTGCCAGCCCGCCGAAGGTGCCAACCCATAAATAGCCATCCCTGGTTTGAACCAAGGCCATGACGGAGTTCTGTGGCAGTCCTTCTTCAGACGTCCAGCGGGTAACCAGGAATTTTTGATCCGCAGTTTGCGGGGCTTGGCTGGTAGCAACCCGTCCTTCACCAAAGGCCGTACATAAGCCAACCAGCACCAACCCAAGCAGGGCAGATGTTCTGACACCCATAGATTTTGGTTAAAGGGGACAATGGCGCGCCAGCGGAGATAGGTGTGGTTCGCCGTGTTTTTGAATGCCGAAGTTATCTCTTACGGCATTACAATGCCTGACCAAGATTGATGAATTCGAAATTTCCAGAAACGCTGATCTTCAGCGCAGACTTACTACGTGAATTCTGACGCCGCTTCAAGTCATATTTGATCGAGGATGATTTTGGCAATGGTCAAATAAATTAATAATCCCGTTGCATCCACAAGCGTCGTGATCAGCGGAGCAGAAAGCACAGCCGGATCAACTCCGAAGCGGTGGGCAGCAATGGGCACTATGGAACCCACAGTTGTTGACCAGATACAGATCACCAGAATCGTTGTCGAAATCGTCACCGCCAGATGCCAGTCATGCGTTACCCAGTACGCCTGCCCAAACGCGACAAAGCCGATCACTATACCAACCAACATGCCTGTGGTTGATTCGCGCAATGCGACTCGCCATGCGTGCTTCACACCGATTTCGCCCAACGACAGGCTGCGAATGACCGTCATCACAGTTTGGGCTCCGGCATTGCCGCCCGTCCCGATCAGCAAGGGAACAAAGAAGTTTAGTGCGACAACCGCAGCCAGTTCACTTTCAAAACTGTGCAATACTTTGCTGGTCAAGGTTCCAGCCACGAACAGGAACAGCAACCAACCGATCCGCTTTCTGACCACGCGCAAAATCGGGTTGTCAAAATAGGGTTTGTCGAGCGCTCCTGCTTCGACACCGGCCATTTTCAAAATGTCTTCGGTTTGCTCTTCGATCAAAACGTCAATCACATCGTCCACGGTGACGAAACCGACGACGCTGTTGTTGTCATCCAGCACAGGCACAGCCAGCAAATTGTACTTGGCGATTTTTTGCGCGACCGATTCCTGGTCATCACCAGCGTGAACGGTAACGGGTTTTCGGCGCATGGCTTTGGTGATGGGCAAATCTATTTCTGCCATGACCAGATCGCGCAGCGTGACCGAGCCAAGCAACTGCTGGCTTTCAGGATCAAGCACATAACACGCATAAATGGATTCTTTTTCGCGAGCAACGGAACGAATGTGCCGAAGCGCATCGCCTACGTTCATGGACGGATCGAGCCGAACGAATTCGGTGGTCATGATCCCACCGGCAGTGTGGTCTGCGTAACTGAGCAGGTGTTCCAGTTCGGCTTTGACTTCGTTGCTGACTTTGGCCAGAACGCGGCGGCGTTCAGTCAAACCCATTTGTTGGATGATGTCTGTGCGTTCGTCGGCTGAGAGTCCTTCCAGAATCAGGGCTGCACGCGTTGGGTCGAGCTTTTCCAAAACAGCGCCGCGACGGGTCATTGTCGGCTGATCGAATAATTCAATCGTCCGCGCCACAGGCAGCATCAGCATGACCGTCGCAGCTTCTATCAGCTTCAACTGGTTCAACAACTCCACCAAATCTTCGGGTGGGAGATCGGCGACCTGCTCGCTGATGCCGACAAAGCTTTCGTCAAGGCGAAGATTGATCCTCTCCCGTAGTTGTTCTACTGTCGCCATCCATCACCCCCTTTCGGGGATTGAGAGATTGAGAGACAGAGGGACAGGGGGACAAAGCGTGCTAACAGAAGCGCTTTCATAATTTCCAGTCTTCTGGGTGAGTGATCATGTTGACGAGCATCCCAAGTATGGCGTCGTATTCCTTGTAAAGCTCTTTTCCGATGTCAGGCGTCAAGTATCCGCATTCAACACAAAACTGAATCCAAACCTGGGTCTCACAAGCTTCAGCCTCACAATCGCCAAGCTTGCTAATCCAGGCAGCCGGGTAACGTCTCTTTCGCCAAGCTTCCCCCAAGTTCGCGCAAACAGACCGCGAAGAGCGGCGAATCTGGTCGGTCAATGAATAGCGTTCTTCTTTAGGGAACGATTTGGAGGATTCAAAAACGCGCATTGCCACTGCAAAGGCTTTTTTGTAGACCTCCAAATCTGTATGCCTGCGCAATGCTTTCTTCTCTTCTTTCTCCTTGTCCATACATCACGCCTTTCTGTCCCTCTATCTCTCAATCGCTCTGTCTCTCTATCGGCGCTCTTCCCATATTTTTTTCAGATCGTTCATCAAATCCACGAAGCGCAAATCGCAGCGCAAATTGTCGAAACGGTTGTTGTCGGCAAACA
Source organism: uncultured Heliomicrobium sp. (assembly GCA_964639915.1). Classification (GTDB taxonomy): domain Bacteria; phylum Acidobacteriota; class Blastocatellia; order RBC074; family RBC074; genus RBC074. The sequence continues at coordinate 4,481 of CAZXHW010000220.1, read as the reverse complement.
GCGGATAATTCTCATTGCCCAGGGAAACAGCCTTCTTGATCCATTCAACCGCCTTGTCGCGCTGATTTTCCATCGCATAAAAAGAGGCGAGCCAGACAGACACGTCGTGATCGGCAGCAGCGGTTTCCTTAACCTGATCGGTGATTAGCGCGCGCGCTTCTTCGTGTTGGCCGCGTGAGCTTAAACACCACGCCAGCACAATCTGCAACGGATCGAAATGCGGATTTTGGCGTAATACGTCTTCAGCCAATGCCTGACAGCGATCCACATCACCCTGATTGAAGTACGTAATGGCCAGAAAGGTTTTGATCAGCGGATGATCCGGTTCAACAGCGCGGCCCTTTTCCAACTCCGCGATGGCGCGGTCGTATTCGTGGCGGTACATATAAAGCCGCCCGCGGTTGTAACTGGCAATGACGATGTCGCGCGGGCTGAGTTCCAGCAGTTTGTCGTACTGTTTCAGCGCGCGGTCATACAGCCCATTCAGGCGATAAAGCATTCCTGCGATGATGAAAACCGTGGGATCATGCGGAGCTTCGCGGCGCGCATCGGCCAGCGTCGCCAGCGCTTTTTCCTTCTCGCCTTTGTTCAAATACACGTACACCATCTGCAACCGGGCACCGGCAATTTTCGGATCAAGTTCCAGGGCGCGCGTCAACGAAGCTTCGGCCTTGTCGAAGTAAAACTGCCCGCCGTACCCTTGGCCGTGATGAACCAGACAACGGCCCAGCGTGTAATGCGCGCGAGCAAAATTTGGATCAAGCCGGACAGCCTCTTCCAGCATCTTGATTGCCACGTCCAAATCCTGATCGTTGAAACTGTGCGAGATGTATTTGAACATCAGATCGCGTCCGCGCAGATAAAACTCGTACGCTTCCGTATTCGTCGTCAACGGCTTTTCCAGTTTTTGCTGCTCTTCGTCTGTCAGCTTCAGCTTCAGCCCGGCAATGACGCGTTCGGCAATGGTGTCCTGAATCTTGAGCAAATCATCGGCAGCCAGATCAATCTTGTCGCCCCACAAAATCTCGCCGCTATCCGTTGTCAGCAATTGTGTCGTCACGCGGAACCGGTTTGCGGATTTGATGAAGCTGCCGACCAGCACTGTGCTGACGGCAAGCTCTTCGCCAATCTGGCGTGGTTCGATGTTCTGTCCGGCGTATCGCGCAATGTATTGCGAAGGCCGAACAACAAGCGAACGCAGATGCGCCAGCTCAGCAATCAACCCATCGGCCAGTGAAATTTCATAAAAATTGTCTTCGGCGTTGCCCGAAAGATTCTTGAACGGCAGCACAGCGATGGTTCGCTTGCTTTCCGTCCCCCAGCTTTGGGGACGAGAATTTGCCCCCGCGCTGTTGCTGGAACTGTTTGGGCTGGAACTGTTTTGACCAGAACTGCTTTTCGGAGATGCCGCCGGACTGGACCATGAAGGTGGTTCAGCAGTTGTGCGTGTCGCAGATCGGGTCGGCGCCTGGCTGTTGGTGGTTTGTCCGTTGCGTTTCTTGCCGAAAATCCCTCCGCCAAACACTTTGCCGAGCGCACCGCCCAGTTTCCACGAAGTTCTGGCGCGCTGTGGCGCAATCGCGCCGCTTGCCAGATCAAACGACGCAACAGATTCGCCGGTTAATTCGCGCATCTGCGCTTTCAATTCCTCCAACATCTCCGCCATTGTCGAAAACCGGTCTTTGGGATTTTTCGCCAGCGCGCGATCAATGATCGCTTGCAGATGCTCCGGAGCGACCGGGCAATCGTCGCAAACCGGATCAGGCTCGGCATTGATAACCGCATGCAACACTTCAATGCGATTGCGACCGGTGAACGGCTGATGGCCGGTGACCATTTCGTACAGCAGCACGCCCAAGCTGAAAACGTCCGTGCGATGATCCACGCGCTCTCCGACTGCCTGTTCCGGCGAACCGTAACCCATTGTCCCGTAAGGCACGCCGAGTTCGGTCATGGACTTGTCCGGATCGTAGACTTCGTCGCCGCCCAGCATTTTGGCCAAGCCAAAATCCAGGACCTTCACCTGCCCCTGATCGTTGACGATGATGTTTGACGGTTTGATGTCGCGATGAATGATGCCGCGCGAATGTGCTGCAACCAGTGCGTCAGCAATTTGAATGGCGATGGAAAGCGCGCTTCGCAGCGACAATGGCTGCCCGGCGACCACCTGTTTCAAGGTGCGACCGGGAATGAACGGCATGACGATGTAAAACCAGCCTTCGCTTTCCCCAATGTCGAAAATGGAGCAGATGTTTGGATGATCCAGCACGGAAGCGAGCTTGGCTTCGCGTTCAAACCGGCGACGCGCCGTCTGGCTGGCAGCAAGTTCAGGCAACAAGGTTTTCAGGACAACCAGACGATTAAGCCGAGTGTCTTCGGCCTTATAAGCCGTCGCCTGCCCGCCCTGACCGAGCTGTTCGATAATGCGATAGTGAGAAAGTGTCTTACCAGGCGCGAGCGGGGTCATCTGAATCCTCTTTTTCTATTCGTTGTTTTTTACATTGATTTCGATCAAGTGGGCGCGGCGGATTTGTTGAGTCGCGCGAAGGTCATCGAAAGTTGCAATGTATGCTACTACCGCACAGGGATGGCTTCAAGATGGGAGTTGAAAAGAGTTGCAACTATGCCTGATGAAAAGAATTGATGGTTCATCGTTGGGCTGAACAATTCTGGCTTAAAAAATTCGGCGGCTGCTGGAAGATCGGTACTTTTTTGTGACCACTTGATTGCATTCCATTGCCCACAATGCCCAGTGTTGCTTGATGTAATAGCCTGAATGCGCGGCCTGGAAATACAGATACCACTTTCCCTTGATTTGATAGATGGCCGGCGTGGCAACGTGAAACATCGTTTCATCCGAATATCCCGTCCATTTGGTTTGATCGAAAACATCTATAGGCGCTTTCTTCCATCCCGAAGTCAGACTGGAACTAATCGCCACATCTGCGCCCCAGCGAGTGCCGCCATTGTAGCCTTCATACAACATCACATACTGATTCTTGATTTTGTAGACTTGATGCCATTCGATGTATTGAGATTCCGGCGCAGCCGACAGCAAGTCTGCACCGGGCTGTTTCGTCCAATGCTTGCCGTCTGGCGAAGTCGCCAACCGAACTCCCGGCAAGACCTCTTTGGCAGTTCGATACGAATAAAGCGAATACCACAAACCCTTTTCGCGGAAGACGGCGCCTTGCGAAACGTAACTTTCATCCTCCCTGCCCTGCCCTTTGGGCGTCAGAATCGGATTGCCTTCGTAGCGTTTGATGTTGGCAGGTGTGATCTGGATGTAGCCATCTTTGCCTGCGGGACATGTTGCCAAGCCAATTGCATCCGCTTGCGTCTTGAAGTTACTGCCTGTGTAGTAAATCCAATATTCATCGGTCGCTTTGTTGTACAGCACCGTATCCAGGCGAATTGCTGACTCTTCAAATGAAATGCCGGGGTCGGCGCGAAAAATCGGATTGGCATCGTCTTTATGCCAGGTGAAGGGATCGGTCACATTCGCCCACGCTTTGCCAATGGCTCCCGCGCTGCCGCCGAGCTTCATGCCGGAATAGAACATGATCAATTTCGTGGCGTCTTTTGGGTTGACCAAAATGCAAGGCTCATTGACTTGCCCGTCTTTCCAGCCGCCGCCACCGTAATTGATGATCTTTTTCGGCGCGGGCGAAACGCGTTGCGCTGGCGTTGGAAGGGTCAGCGAGGCAAGCAGGCAGATCAAGAGAATGAAAGATTGAAAATCTATCTTCAAAGCAATTACCTCAGTCTGCGAACATTCGAGCGACAGCGGCTGCCACGTGAATTTTGGTGGTGTCTAAAAAGGGAAAATCTTCCTGAGCCGCTTCACGCAGGATGATAGGCAATTCGGTTCCTCCCAGAATTAGCCCTTCGATTCCCGTCGCTTGCTTGAAGCGCTCCAAAATTTCCAGCAAGGCTTGGCGCGTTTCATCCAGAAAGACACCGTTGATCAGTTCGCCCATGTATTTCGTATGGATGAAATTCTGATCGTCGGCTTCCGGCGTCACCAGCGTGATTCCCTGTCGCGCAAACGTGTCGGGATAAAATTTTCCTTGCATGGTGAATCGAGTGCCGAATAATCCGACTTTTTTCAGTCCAATCGCTTTCGCCGCGTCGCAGGTGGATTGCACGATGCTGAGCAGCGGAATCGGCGAACGTCGCTCCAATTCGTCAAAGACAATGTGCGGCGTGTTCGAAGCCAGCAACGCGAAATCGGCTCCGGCGCGGGCGAGCTTTTGGATTTCCACGGTCAAAATGTCTGCGATTTCCGCCAGCCGATTGGCCGTGATCAGTTCGATCATCTGTTTCAGGTTGACGCTGTTGATGAACAGTGACGGGTAGTTGCCGTCCGGTTCCTGCTTGCGGAACGATTCAATGATAAAGCTGTAGTATTCGATGGTTGATTCCGGCGCAATGCCGCCGATGATTCCTTGTGTTTTCATTCGGTGAGTCCGCTGTGGAAA
>CAZXHW010000219.1:0-10453 GCA_964639915.1 uncultured Heliomicrobium sp. | reverse complement strand
AGTTGACGGCAATCGTTGGCGCGACATTGGTTGACGGAACCGGCGCAGCACCTCGGCCCGCGACAGTCATCATTCGCGGCGACAAAATCGAAGCTGTGACTTCTCCCGATACCAAACCGCCCGCAAGCGCCCGCGTCATCAACGCGGAAGGCCAAACATTAATGCCTGGCATTTTCGACCTTCACACGCACCTGCAATACGCCAGCGGAGGCGGCGTCAGCGGAGATTGGGCCAAGCATCTGAAAGCGTATCTATATTGCGGCGTCACGTCGGTGGTGGATTTCGGAACCTATCCGGAAACCTTTGAACCGATGCGACGGCTGATCAAAACCGGCGTGATCCTGGCTCCGCGAATCAGTCTGGCAGCGCGAATGTCTACACCCGGTGGCCACGGTGCCGAAGGTGGTCGCGGCGATTTCTTTTCATTGGAAGTTTCCTCTGCTCGTGAAGCGCGCGCCGCTGTCCGCAAAGTCCTTCCCTATCAGCCCGACGTCATCAAAGTATTTACAGATGGTTGGCGCTATGGCGCTGGCCCCGACATGACCAGCATGAACGAAGAAACGCTCGCGGCTCTGGTTGATGAAGCTCATAAAAACGGCCTTGAAGTTTTGACGCACACTGTCTCGCTGGATAAAGCCAAAATTGCCGCTCGCTCGAAAGTTGATGTGATCGCGCATGGCGTTGGCGACAAACCAGTTGACGAAGAGCTATTTAAAACGATGAAAGCCAGCGGTACCTCCTATGTACCCACGCTGGCTGTTTATGAACCCCGCGCCCGTGACATTCTGACGCCGTTGCTGGATGCGGTGATGGAACCGGCTGTCAAAGCTGGAATCAATCCGCCACTGGTGCCTCCGCAAAACCCGCCGCTCAAGCCCGCCGCCGGTTCTGCTGAAAATGGCGACGCCCCCCGCTTGCGACGCTGGCAAATTTTGCAAAATAACACCGCCGCGCTGCGCCAGGCGGGAATCAACTTCGGAACCGGAACGGATGCTGGCGTTACCGGAACACATCACGGTTGGGCGACGTTGCGCGAAATGGAACTGCTGGTGGCCGGAGGTTTAACGCCACTGGAAGCCATCACCGCCGCCACAGGCAACGCCGCGCGAGCAATCAAGGTTGACGCCGAACGCGGAACCATTGCTCCTGGAAAATTGGCCGACCTGATTCTGGTTTCCGGCGAACCGCACAAAACCATCACCGACATCGAAAAACCCAAACGCGTGTTTCTTGGCGGAAAAGAACTGGATAACGGCAAGATGGCGCGTGACATCGCGTCCGCTTCCCTAACCCCGATTCCGGCCATCAAAGCCCAGGAAGCGATTGATGATTTTGAAAGTGCAAATGGACGCAGCCGCCTGGACACGCTTTGGGTTAATTCCACGGATTCCGGCGTGGACGCTTCAAAAATGCTGTTTGGCAGGATCAACCGCGACGCAGCAAATCATGCGTTGTCCGTTTCGATTCGGATGAGCGAGAAGGATCGCCCGTTCGGACGCATCAACATTCCGCTCAGCAAAGGCGCAATCGAACCGGTTGACGCCCGCGAATTTCGCGGCGTGCGGTTTGAAATTCGCGGCGATGGTGATTACCGATTGATTATTCCGACGTACAATGTTCGCAGTGCATCCTCAAACTTTTCTGCTCCGTTCAAAGGCTCGCCGCAATGGCAAACCGTCAGCATTGATTTTGCTTCCTTTAGCGACAGAACACAGGCTTTATGGACAGGCGCTGATCTATTGATGCTGAGTTTTGAAATTGCGCGTCCGGCTGGCGCATTTGGGTGGTTGGAACTGGACAATCTCCGCTTTTACAAGTAATCAGTTACCATCCTCACGGCGGACAAAACACATACCCTTTTGGAGGTTCGATGAACAATAACAGTCTCTATAAAAACCTGGACAGCTACATCCGCAGCTCTCGCAAAGAATTTGAAGATAAGCTGGCTGAATTGGTGGAAATCCCCAGCGTCAGCAGTGAGCCTGACAAGCTGAAAGACATACGGCGCTGCGGCGATGTTGCTACCCAATACTTGCGCGACCTTGGAGCCAAAGCCGAACCAATTCACACACCCGGCAATCCTGTGGTTTTCGGTTCGCTGGTTGGAAACCCGAAAAATCCAACCGTTTGCATTTACAACCATCTAGACGTTCAGCCTGCCGATCCTGAGGAATGGAACAAACCGCCCTTCAGCTTCAACAAAACCGGAGACCGTTACGAAGGTCGTGGCACTACAGACGACAAAGGCCCCGCTCTGACCGCAATGCTGGCTGTTCGATATGCCGTTCAGAACGACATGCCGGTCAACTTCAAATTCATCTGGGAACTGGAAGAAGAGATTGGTTCGCCGAACTTTGAATATTTCGTCAAACGCAATAAAGGCCATCTGCAAACCAATTCGATCCTGGTTTCGGACACCATCTGGATTTCGCGCAAACAACCCGCTGTCGCGTACGGCTTGCGCGGACTGCAAGGCTTTCTGTTCAAGCTGGAAACCCACAGCAAGGATGTGCATTCCGGTTTGGTTGGAGGAGCAGCGCGCAACCCAATTGGCGAATTGGCCCAGGTCATCAGCCAATGTTACGACGCCAAAACCGGCAAGGTGAAAATTCCAGGCTTTTATGACGACGTCGTTCCGCCAACCAAGGAAGAACTCAACAGCTTCGTCAATTCGGGCTTCACAACCAAAGGCTACATGAAAGCCCACGAGCTGAAATCCCTTCGCACGAATCTGAAAACCGAAGCCGATGTGCTAAGAGCCTTTATGGCTGCGCCGACATTTGAAGTTCACGGTATTACTGGCGGTTACAGCGGTCCCGGTGTCAAAACCATCGTGCCCTACCGCTCCGAAGCCAAAATCAGCACGCGCCTGGTTCCGGGCCAGCGTCCGGCCAAAATTGCCAAACTGGTCAAAGACTTCGTGCGCGACATCAATCCTGATGTAAAGGTTGACCCGATTCAGTCCTTGGAACCTTTTTCCGGCGATTTCGTCGGCCCATATGCGGACGCCGCTCGTGTGGCGATGAAGTATGCGTTTGGCCGTGAACCTGCCTTCACGCGCGAAGGCGGCTCCATTGGCGCAGTGGTCACGATGCAAAAACACCTGCGCGCGCCGATTACGTTTTTGGGCTTGAGCCTACCCGAACACGGCTACCACGCGAAGAATGAAAATTTCGATTGGGGACAAACCGCAGGCGGCGTCAAAATGTTTGTCAGGTATTTTGAGGAAATTGCCAAACTGAAATAGTCGTCCTTTTGTCCAAGCCTTCCTTTGGCAAAGAGTGTTGCTGATCACAAACAACGCTCTTTGCCTGTTCTCTCCTTTAACTCCCGCTACATTTCAATTGGGCGCGAAACGCGAACGATGCGCGCTTTGGCATCTTCCGGCGTGGTCCCAGGCATTTCCAACGGAAACAGATGATCCCACGGTTCTGCCGTCAAAGAAGGCGACACATAGCTGAGTTCTTGCGGCTTGCTTGCTGCCTGCGAAAGCGCAACGTTGACCGAAACTTCGGGCAATGCATTCAAAGTCATTGCCCCAAACTGAACCCAGTCAGCGGCAAACCGATGTTGCGCAGATACGTTCCAACTGTTTCCGGCTTTGGTCAACATCAAGCGAACAGCATAAGGCGCGGTCACCTGCCCGCTGGGAATCGACGTTTCTTGCACGACAGTTTCTCCGCTATTTTTCAGTTGCAAGGTCACGGAACCGTTTGCGTTATGCAGGGCGGCAATGCTGACCAGTTTCGCATTGTTTGCAGATTGATTCAGCGAAACACTGTAGCCGCCGCTGGTCGTGAAGCTGGCTTTGATGGAGTTCAAGGTCACAGCCCATTGGCGGCCACCATCCAGTTTTGCGCCGGAATAATAATTGGCCGCACTCCGCAAACTACCGAGCGCATCCACGCGGTATTGCACCTCGATAATGCGCCCGCGCAGCTTCCAATCATTGCCGATGCGGGTTTGCTCGTCCAACGGTTGGCAAATGCCCTGCGCGCCGAGCTTGTACAATCCTACATATCGTTCCTGGTCGCGGCGCCCGCGCATATCCCGAATCACCTGCGTCAGCACCAACCACCGCGAAAATTGATTAAACCCAGCCAGCGGAGGATCCGCCGGAAGCATGGCCGGGATGCCGTTGTTCAAAATCTCGACAAAGTTTGGATTGGAAAGGCTTTGGCGCAGCCTCAAGTTCTTGTAGTCAAAATTCTGGCCGAATTCCGAAAAATCCGGCAGCAACTGCACCCAGTATGGATCGGTCGGTTTGCTTTCAAGAGCCGTGGGATTGCCATTGACGATCAAACTGCGCTTGAAAACGAGCTTGGCGAAACTCCATTTGTCTGCCAGATTCTTGGGCAATTCGGGAAACGAAAGCAGGCACGACGAAGCGACAAACAGCGGCGCATCCGCGTCGGTATCAAAGGTGTGACCAAGAGGCTGACTCACATCCATCTTCACTGTGCCGCCCGTCCAGGCATCGCCTGTCAGAATCGGATCAGGGCCAAATTCGGGAAGTTTTGCTCCTCCGGTGGGGCTGTCCGCCTCTTGCATTTCAGCAACCAGCGTTTCTGCCAACCCGCCAACTTCATACCAGCCCTCGTTCAACACCACCAACAATCCAGGTAATCGAGCTTTGCTGGCATCGCCTGCGCTGGCGGCTTCGGTCAATGGGACAACGAATTTTACCTGCGGCTTCGGCACTTCTTCTTGCCAACGGCAATTGAGCATAAACCGTTTCCAGTTGTCGCGCGGATTTTGTGGATCAGTGGTTCCGGGCGAAGTTGCATCCCGGCTGGAATCCCTGAATTCAGAGGCATCTTTTTGCAGGGTTTCCAGCAATCCCGAATACCGTGTGAAGGCGCGAACCGCAAAACGGTAATACAGCGCGCGGCGATCCTGGGTTCGATCGTCCTCGAACAGCACAGGGCTGTTGTCCAACGTGCTCAGACTGGCGCGCGTCAGCATGTAATCATCGTCGCCACGGTCGCCGAATCCTTCCGCATCCCAAAGAAACGCATTTGTCGCTGGCGTGTCCGTCTCAAGCGGCAGTTCGTTGATTTCGGGCTGCTTATCATTGGTGCGTGCCGGAAATTCTCTCAACGGGCGCCCCTGCCAACGCCATAACTGACGCCGCAAATCCACCGATGCCACGTAATCGAATTTGTTCAGAGAGCCTGCGGCCTTGCGATCCAGGTGGACGGCCAGTCGTCCACCAACCGCCACAGGACGAATGGCATCCCACAGTTCTTTTGAGCTTGGCAAATCGGTGGTCGCGCCTTCCAGAAGCATTCGTAGCGGCGAAAACAGGTAGTAAGTCCCCTCGTATTTCTGCCAAGTGCCTTCGGTTGAAGGTGACAGCTTATGAAATCGGCGAAGATTGTCGTCGTCGAACCATTGCGCTTTGACCGGAACATAGATGCGCAATTCCGCAACTTCGCCTTTGCCGATGGTAACGGTTAATTGGCTGCCCACTGCTCTGAGTTCGCTGACTTCACCGAGTGTGCATACAACGGTAGCCGGCAAGGACTGCGCCAAGCCTACACCGCCGGTTGCTGGCGGCGCCGGAATGTCCACCTTCTGGGGCTTTATGGGTTCTGCGTTCTCTATTTTTGAACGCATCACGACCAACTCGGCGACGAAAAAGTTCTCGACTGCGGGGTCATCCAGCGAGATGTCTTTTCGATCTTTATCCGATGCCCGGCTGGGGTCTTTGGGCGCTTTGCGATGATAATCTGCCCAAACCTGTTTGCGTTTTTCTTCTGTTGGTTTGTTCGATCCGGTTTCAGCGTCCTGATCTTTCGCCAGCCAGCGATTCCAGGTCGCCAGATCGGTTGCCGGTTTTCGCAATCCGAACGAAAACTCCGTCGGTTTTGCTATTTTGAGATTGGGTAGCAACAGCAAGGGCAGATTCTGCGCTCCGGCGTTGACCACAGGGTCTGCACCTTTGAAGGTCATGTCTTCGCTGGGGTCTGGCAACGGTATGCCGCTAATACTGGCTGGCTTCAACTTCAGTTCTCCCGCCAATGGAAACACCTGGTCAGGAATTCTGGGCAATTGAATCCGCAACTCGCCGACCTCACCGATTTCGCCGACAACGCTGAATCGCGGTTTGGCCACGCGCACGCGGCGCAGGTATTTCATCCGGCGAACAGGCGAAGAAACGGCGGAAGCAAAGTCCGGCTGAAAGGTTTCCGCCCAGTCTCGCAGCTTGGCGGGATGGCCATCGCTGAGTTCTTTCGGTAATGCACCGCTGTTACCAATAACAAACGCCGCCAGTTCATAGGTCTGGCCGAATTTCAGCGGTGGCAGCTTGGCCCAATCGGTATTTTTGTTGGCGGGTGTGTATTCGATTCTGCCTGCTATATCGTCACCCAACTGATTTTCCAGGCTGACACCGCCAGACAATTTTGCCGCAGGGCTTTTCGCAATCAGCGGGTTATCGTTGTAAGTGACCAGCGCCTGTCGCAAATCGTTTTGATACGTCATCCGGTATGGAGCCAGTGCTTTTGAAAACACCAACTTCAGGCGTTCGTCCATATCAGAAGTCGCTGTTTCGGCGCGCAGTTCCGCCATGTTCAAACAGCGCCACGGAGCCTGCCCTGTCGTCTGATTTTGCCGCATCAACAAGCCAATCCCGGCAATGCGCCGCAAAAAGTCATTGGCGTCATCTTCGCTGCCTTCGACGAACTTGGAGAGACGGTCAACCTGAATCGTCACGCCCTGGGAAATTTCCGTTGGCGAGCTATCGCCTTCTTCGGTCGGAGTCTTTAGCATCGGCAACAGCAACGGAGCGAATCCTTCAGCAAATGCATCCAGACTGGTGTTCATCCAGGTTTCAATTGCTGCTTTCACTGCCGGCCCCGGCATCGCCTCAGGCGGCAGCGCCAGGTAATCGGCATATTCCGCAATGCCGCTGATCCGCTTGCTGAAATAATCCCTGAGCTTCTGTTTCAGGTTGTCCGTCAACTGTTTGAACTCGTCTCCAGAGGAATGTTGAATGGCAATCAGATCGCTCCAAATGCGGCCAATGTTTCCTGACGCCAATCGCTGGCGAAGCTGAATCGCAGGCAGGATGCTGTCTTTAAGCGAGGTCGAAAATCGTCCGTAGAAAATCTGTGCCTTGTTGAAACTCCATCTATCCCAGTCGCTGATAGCGGCGGCAATTTTGCTTGTGGGCGCAACCAACACCGAAGGCGGCGTGAAGCTTAACGGGCCAACGCCGAGACTGAGGTCAACCACGATGGCGGCGGCATCAAGTTTGTATGTTGTCGCCACCTGCACGTCACTTGCGCCGATTGGCTGCCAAACATTGGCGCCTGTGCCGAATTGCGCTGTGACAAGCCATGACGTTTCCGCTTGCCGCGTGATTTTCAGCCGCAAATGATGATCGGAAGAAATAGGAAATTCGGCCTGCGCCTTTTCAATTTCGCTGGCATCAAGCAAACGAATTTTCAACGTGTCAGCATTGCGGGAGACTTCAAGCGCGATCTGGCTGGCCGGACTGAGTTTGGGGTCCGTCACGCGGAAGAAATACCTGTCCCCGGAAGCCAGTCTTCCCGAATTCAGATTGGCCAACGTCAGCACCCAGGTTCGTCCGTCATTCAGGCTCAGCAACCCGGTGTCGCCTTTGCCAGGGCGAATGCTTTGGAAGTAATTGGCCCGGGCCGAAGTAATGGTTGTTTTTATCACGGAGCCGGTTTTGTTGGCCGCCAGATTCCATTGCGTCAGCAATAAATTTCGCAGGTTGTTTTCGTCGGCCAGCGCACTTTGGATCGTTTCCAATTCACCCAACTCATCATCCAGCCGGTCGCGCCGTCGAAACTCAGCAGGTTGGCGGATTGCGGCAGTGGCTTTGACCGCGGTGATGCTTTCCACCAGCTTCCGCCAGTCTTCGTACGTTTGAGTTCGGTTGTAAAACTCCAGCGCGCCACGCATTGAAAGCCGGAACGATTCCATCAACCCGCTGCTTTCCAACGCCACGTCACGACAACTGGACAACAGATAACCGGCAACGTCCGCGCCATCTGCTCCCGGCTGCACACCGGTTCCGGCCAGATCACGCGTCGTCGCAACCACCGACTGGCGGAAAAACCTCAATACTGAAGTGTAAGCCTGATCGTCGAAATTGGCCGGATTGTTGATCGTGCCAGTGTTTTTGCGAAACGCGTCAATCTGCCGTTGTGCCAGGTCGAAAATTCCGGCAATCTTGCTTTCCAGCCGCACCGTCCAATCAGAGCCAAACCATTGCTGTTGCCCGGATTCAAAACTGTTCTTGATCCAGTAACTGCCGAAATCAATGTAACTGGTGTTTGAAGGTTCCAGCGTCAAAACGACTTTCCACGGCACAACGTACGCCTGCACCGTGTGCGTACCCGGTTCATAGCCCCAAATGTTAATGTCGGTGACTCCGGATCGTGAAATTGTGCTGCCTGGGCCGGTGGCTTTCGGAACGATGTCCCCCAGAGTTCCGCCTTTGAATTCCGGAACCGCCAAAATGGAATCGCCAGCAGTCAGCAGCGCCGTCGGCAATTTGAAACACAGGGACAGATTTAATTGCTGGGGCGCAGGTGCAGGCAATGTAGAAACATATCCCAGAAGGTTGCGGAAATAGCGGCGGCTTTCCTGTTCTTCCTCAACGCCCACTGTCGGACGCCAGACGAACGATTCGCTGCCTTCCACAGGATTTGCCCAGATGTCATTGGCTTCATCCAGAATGGCGTTTTTAATTGGCGCGCCATCAAATTCACCGTCGTTGACGGGATAGCTGACAACATTGGCCAGTTCCAGCGTGGCGGAGTTCTTTCGCCAAATGTGAATCCGCTCCACATTTCCCCACAACCAGGGCAATAACAAGCTCATCGCTTCGGCTTGGGTTCCAGCCAGTTGATCGAACGATGCCGACAGATTCAATCCGAAATACGCCTGATCCGTTTCATACGGCGGCCACAGCCGCTCCAGGTGACAAATGATCGCTACGTTAGCCATTTGTGTTCTTCCTTTCTGCTGAGAGTTATTGTTTCCCTATTCGAACATTTCCAGGTATTCAGCCGCAGCCCGATCAAATTCGTCTCCGGCCGTCGCCAATTCCAAAGCAAAGGAACTGGCGATTGCCGCCTGGGAACCTGAGCCTGAGCCTTTCTTGAATGTATAGGTGACTGTTTTGCTGAATTTGAACGTGAAGCACCAGCAAATCTTGATGCGAACTTTCAATGTGCCGCGTCCGACCAGCGATCCGTCGCTGCTGTATTGGGCTTCGAGCAGCAGCGAAATCGAAATCGAGACAATGCTCAGCACTTCAACTTCGCCTTTCAGCAAAAGCATCAGCGTGATGGCGAACGCCGATCCGCCGCCTGTATCAATGTGGAAATCGGCGTAGATGCCGAAGGTGATGGAAACTGAGCCTTTGATTGGCCCCAACGCGATTGCCAAAGATGCGCTGGCCGTGATGCCGATGGTGATATCCCCCAGCAAACGATTGTTCAGCGGGTAATAAGTCAGTCGTGTATCGAACCAGCCACCGCCGCCCAGAATGAAAATCGTCAGGGTGAATGGGTCTTCTTTCTTGCCGAACGAAAGCGCAACGCCAAGCGCGAATTCGATGCCGGTCGAAACCGGGCGCAGCAACAAACGGAATCCAGCGCCCATGACCAAACCGCTGATGCCAAACGCGCCAAGCTGCACGGGCGGCAACGGCAAATCAATCACCGCTTCAACACCCGCCGGTTTTCCATCAATGATGATCAGCCGAATTGGAGGCAACTCGTCGTCGGAAGGCAGGAATCTCTTTAACAGATCGGTCAGGAATTGCAGCGCGCCTGCCATTTCGATCTTGTCGGTTGAAATGTCGAAGCGAATCTTGCCCTGGTCGTTGAATGCCAGCGTGGTTTCGCGGAACGTGACCACTGACGTGCCCAGGATAATCAACTCCCAATCGCCTTTGATCTGGCCCTGGACTTTCAGCCGAGGAGCGCTTCCCAGTTCGGCTGTAATCATCGCTTCGGAGGTAAAGGTGGCTTTGGCCAGTTTCAATTCGACCGGGCCGAAGGAAAAGATTGTCGCCTTGTCAGTCAGCGGAACGTTAATCGTCGCTTTCACCCAGGCGCGTCGCGCTTGCGTGTCAACGCCGTGGGTGACTTTGACATTTTCGCCGTTGCCGATGCCCGGCAGCTTGGGCAGAAGCGGGAATTTCAATCCCGAAAACAGTTTATCGAGCTTCAGTCCCGCAAAATCCGGAAACAGGCTTGAGAAGTCGAAATTTTCCAGCGCATCCGGCACAACTCGATCAAGCAGGTTCGCGACCGGGAATCGCAGCCCGAATCCTTTCAGATCGTCTCCCAGCCGGTTGAACAACGCCGTCACAGGCGTCAGGTCTACGTGCCGTTTCAGTTCGTCGAAGTAATAGGCCAGCCGCAGCCGGTTGAAATCCAGCATCGGCACGCGCGGCGCATCACCG
>CAZXHW010000218.1:0-10461 GCA_964639915.1 uncultured Heliomicrobium sp. | reverse complement strand
GGTGCGCAAGCGCTGGTTGGAAACGCGACAACCACGAATCAGCAAGCCAACGGTTACATGACCTTGTACCCGGCGAATGCCGTGCAACCGCTGGCGGCAAGCTCTAACTTCCAGGCTGGCATCAACATGAACGCGCCGTTTATGGTTGGGCTGTCGCCAAGCGGACAGTTCAATATTTTCGCCGCTTCGACAGCCGACATCGTGATTGATGTGATTGGCTATTACAGTGCGCAGTTGAATGACTCGAACGGACAAGGATTGTTGTTCAACTCGCTGGCAGCGCCGGTCAGATTGCTGGATACAAGAACTGGACAAACCGGTTGTTACACGCCAAATGCGCAGATGATTGGCGGCACGGCCTACCTGCAAGCTGCAACCGGAGCCTGCACAAGCATCCCAGCGGCAGCCAAAACCGTCGTTGGCAACGCGACCACGGTCAACGTCACTGCCAACGCCACTGCCAACGGCTTCCTGACTTTCTGGCCGAGCGACGCAAGCCAACCGTTCGTAGCGACGTCGAACTATCGAGCAGGTCAGGTTCTTAATCGCCACTTCACCGTAATGCTTGGAGGCGATGGGGCGTTCAAGCGTTTTGCTTCAAGCACCACTGAACTAGTGATTGACCTCGCGGGTTACTTCGCGCCCTGAGGCTTTACGAAGACCGAATTCGTGGATGAGTTATAGCTTGCGCAAAGGGGCTTGCGAGCAAACCGCTCGCAAGCCCCTTTTTATTAGCCGGTCCGTTTTTAAGATTTTGAGGATGACCATGTTCGCTACTCGACAGTCCCTTGTCGACGTGCCGAACGCGGTGCGTATAGCTTACTGGGGCTTTGAGTTAGATAATATGGTGCCCGGCCAACGGACCTGGCACATTTCAAGATTTCACACTGGCCAAGTGATCGCATAAGGCCGGTGCCACAGACAAGATCGCCGGACAGAAACGCGGCAAATGGAGACTACAATTATGAATGTCCAAGAACGTGTCAAAGCATATGGACTCGACGATATTCGCGGGATTGCCTACAAGCCGGGACCGCTCGCAATTGACGGCAGCCAAAATCCGCAGAAGGAAGGCGGCTCGTACTTCGAAAACATCAAGGACGGCGTTGACGTCAAGTACACCATCTATTACGACTCTGATTTCTACAACAGCGACTTTGACCGTCTCTGGTCTGGCAATGGCGGCGGCCGTGATGACTTGCGCCGCTTCAAGGAGCAGTTGAATGTCAACTTTGTGCATTTGTACGACTGGAACCCAGGCACACAGGCTGGAGCGCCTAACGGCGGCAAGATGCGTAATCACATTCCGTTTCTGGATTACGCCAACAGTCTGGGCATCAAAGTCGCCATTCCAATCTCCAACGATCAGATGAAGACGGCCTACTGCACGGGGAATACGAGCCTGGCTCGATTGAACGCTCAGAATATGTTCAACGAAATCTATGGGGTGGGTACCCGCCCACACCCGGCAGCGGGTGTGCTCAAGATCTTCAACGAGCCAAACGTAAGCGAGTGCAAGAATATGGCCCTTGTAGCCGATGCTTGCGCGATCTGGAAATCGTTGGAGGACGTCCGTGCCGTGCCAGACGCAAACCGGTTGCCGATTATCTTCCCGGTTACGTTCGGCATCTCAAACGGCATGCCCGGAGGCGGAATGCTGCCAGCTTGGCAGGCGATTCGCGACAATGGATCGCTTGGCGAAGCCTTCTGGCGTGACCGCATCATCTATGCCACCAATCCGTTCAATGAAGGTTCTTTCATGCGGAATTGGCTTACAGAGACTGTGCCAGCGTGGTTTGCTCAAAACGGTATTCCTGCTGAAACGCCGATCATGTTTGCGGAGTATGGCCGCAGTAGTGACGAGAGCAATCCACAGAACGAGCAAGGCCAGGCGACTTGGGTTAGCGAACAATTCGCCATCTTGCAGAATAAGCCGAAGGGGTTCCTTGGCGCTTGTCTGTTTCTGTACGACACGCAGTTCTGGAAGGCACCGCCAGAGCCGAATTTCACCGGGACTGATTTCGTTGTGAATAGCGGGGGAACCAGCAAGTGGCCACTACCCGCGTCGGACTTCCCGGTAAACCAGAAGTACTGGAACCCTAACGGAAATGATGGCAAGGGTGCGATCTGGGACTGGAACTACAACGTCCAGCGCTTAAGCGAACGCCCAAGTTACTGGAAAGTGGCCGAGCACTATAAGCGCTGATGTGGTGCGGCCATTTAATAGACCTCTTGCAAAAGTGAGGCGAATCTTTTGCAAGAGGTCTAATGATTTGCCGGATGCGCCTTTCCTGCAAAAGTTTCGTCAAACAATCCCGTCCGCTCTTTGGCTTGAATACTGACCGTGTTACCAGAAAACTTCAGCCGCAACCGGTAACAATTGGTGTTGGCAATTTCATCGTATTCCAAAAAGAACGTCTGGCCGTCTATCCAGTACCCGCTGACTGCGACAGGCAACGCCATCGGCCCGTCACCGCTGACAATTGGAATTCCATTCAAGCCGATAGCTCTTGTTTCATTGAGAGTCGCGGTCCCTTGAATTTTGGCGGAACGGCCGAATTGATATTGCTTCGGCGAGGCGACAAACGACAGTCGGGCGGTCGCTGTTTGATCATCCGCAAACGTCAGCGAAAGTGTTTTC
This sequence comes from uncultured Heliomicrobium sp., assembly GCA_964639915.1. Taxonomy (GTDB): domain Bacteria; phylum Acidobacteriota; class Blastocatellia; order RBC074; family RBC074; genus RBC074. The sequence continues at coordinate 7,820 of CAZXHW010000218.1, read as the reverse complement.
AGACCGATCCAGTTCGTTTCCATCTCGAAAGTTTTCCCTGAAATCGCTTTTGCCAGTTCAGGAGGTTTCACTGCTGATGTCTGCGCAGGAGCTTTCGCGGCTTCGGCGATGGCAACCTTCAGTTTGGCGACGCCTGCCGGATTGGCGGGCAATGACGCAGCCGGTTTGATGGCGGGTAGAATCAGTTTCATAACATCGCCGGTCGAAAAGCCTCCGCCGGTCAGCACGATGACTGTATTCAGGTCGGGCAGCACGCTGATTTGTTGCCCGCCTCGCCCAGAAGCTTCAAACGCAATTGGCCCGCCGGGTTTCGGGATCCACCATCCGTAACCGTAATCACGGGCGTTCACCGTCGCTTTTTGCGATTTGGTCGCCTGCTCCACCCAGGATTCAGGAATAATTTGTTTGCCCTGCCAGTTGCCGCGATTCAGCGCCAGCAATCCCAGCTTAGCCATATCACGTGGAAGCAAATGCAAATTGCCAAAACCATGCGCGATGCCTTGATGATCGGCAGGCCAGATGAAGTTTTGAATTCCCAGCGGCTGGAATAATGCCCGCCGCGCAAAGGCTTCAGTGCTCATACCGGTTGCTTTGGCGATAACCGCCGACAGCAAATGCATGCCGCCGCTGCAATACACAAAGTTCGCGCCAGGTTCGGCGACCATCGGCAAATCCAGCATGTGCCGCACATCGTTTGGCGCCGCCAGCATTTCCCATAACGTCGGTTCGCCGCGCGCCGCTTTGCAATCCAGACCTGAAGACATCGTCATCAAATGATCGAGGCGGACTTGGGCCTTGCGTTCGTCGCGGTTGGCGACGTTTGCGCCAGAAAAATAATTCAGCATCGGGTCTTTTGCCGATTTGATTTTGCCCTGTGCAATGGCGATTCCGGCAAGCGTTGTTGTCACGCTTTTCGTGACAGAGGCTATGTCGTGCGGAGTTTTGCCGTCGTAAGGATGAAAGTACGCTTCAGCGATCAATGCTCCGTTGCGAACCACCAGCACGCTATGAATGCCGTTGATGTTCTTTCGCGCACTTTCAATCGCCAATGCCAGTTGTTCGGAATCCACGCCTCGCGCTTCGGGCGTGGACGGTCGCAACGCTTGCGAAGTTTGCGGCACTTTCGGATCGTCCACGAACAGCATTCGCTCGAACCCTTGCGGATCATTGCCCACGCGAGGATCGCCAGCTTCTTTCAAGGTGGTCATCAATTGCCCTGACAGTTTGGCTTTCTGTTGGGCGTAAACGGGGTCAGCGGCGATGTTTTTCATCTGCTGCGGGTCTTTGCGCAAATCGAACAACTCCTCCGCCGGACGTTTCGCAAACGCGTAGTTGTAATGTTGTCGCCATTTCGGATCGTTGCGATGCGCCACCAGCCAGGCTTTGGTTGGGCTGGCGTCCATGTCGGCAAAGCCCGCGTACGTGTCTTCTTCCAGTTGTTGTCCCGAAGGAGCGCTGGTCGGCGTGATTCCTTTGGGATCACCCATTGGCCAGCGGTCAGGCGCAAAGTTACGAATGTACAAAAACTCCGGCGTTCGCAGCGCACGTTGTGGATATGGCTGAAAGTTTGCGCGGGCTGTATGAACGTGGCGCTCGCGCCCGCTAATCACCCAGTTGCGGCTGGCGTCCACCTGGCCGCTTTTACCGGATTGCAGCAAGCTCCACAAACTGCGGCTGTTGAGCTTGTCAGGTAGTTTGACGCCCGCCGCTTCCAGAAAGGTGGGAGCCAAATCCGGCAAGCTGACCATATCATCAACGACTCTGCCGCCTTTCATGCCGGGAACTCGCACCGTCAGCGTAACGCCAGTTCCGAAATCATAAAGATTGCATTTGCCATTGGTGACGCCGGGCATTCCGTGGTCTCCGCTGACGACAATCAGCGTCTTTTCTAGCTCACCGGTTTCTTCCAGCCGTTTCAGCAGTAAGCCGATATACGCATCCCAGGCCTGCACTTCGCCAAGGTAATCTGCCACGTCTTCACGAATTTCCGGCACGTCGGGCAAAAACGCCGGAAGCTTGCCCTTCAGCGAATCAGGCTCGATTCCCCACAGAGCTTTGCCGGAGCCTTTAATCCAGCGGCGGTGCGTTGTTGTCGCGCCGAAAAAGTACAGGAACGGTTGTCCGGCTTTTCGGTCAGCCAGAAAGTCATCGAAGTTGCCGCGCACCTGGGCAAAGATTTTTTCGCGCGCATCGGCCAATGTCGCGCCTTTGGCAATCATCTCGGTCGCATTTTCGGAAAAATCATTGGGCAGCTTGCCCGCTTTTTCATACCCGTATTTGCCCGCGCCAAACGGAGCGTCGTCAGGCGAACCCGGACTCCAGACTTTGTACGTTTCGCCGATGTGATACCCGGCATCGCGCAGCAACAGGGGAAAGCTGGGAATCGCCGTGTCCCAGCGAGCTTCGCGCAAGATTGCTCCACGCCCGGTGTTGAAAAAGTAGCGACCGGAAAGCAGCGAACTGCGGCTGGGCGTGCAGGAGGGCGCGTTGACGAAGGCATTGCGGAACAACACGCCTTCGCGCGCGACACGGTCAACATTCGGCGTTTTGACGACTTGGTTCAGGCTTGGGTATTTCTCGATTTCGGCAAGGATGCTCGCATAGCGTCCCCAATCGTCAGCAAAGCAAAACAGAATGTTCGGTTTGTCGGCGGCTCGGGCGACCTGCTTCGAATCTAAAGCGAAAAGCTGAAGCGCCAGTAGCAACGCAACGAGAATGGCTTTACCGCAAACGACAATTCGTAGTTTTGTTTTGGTCATAATTTTTCTGAGCCTCTTTCAACGCAAAGACACCATGGAGCAAAGACGCGAAGAGAGAGTTTAAGTATGGACATTTGAGAGCCACAAACCCTTACTACACGAAAAATCTTTGCGTCTTTGCCGCCTTGCGTCTTGGCGTTAAAGAAAGGACGTTCAATCGTTTGCAGGCCGTGGAGGATTTGCCCAATGCCCTGAAGGATCAACGCCGCTGACCAGAACGCCTTTTAGATTCCAATCCATTCCGGCGCGAACCTCGGCAGTGGTGTACCGAATCGCCAGCCCGTTGCGCCGCCTGGTCGAGTCGTTCGCTTCGGAACCGTGCAACAGCAAATCGGAATGCAGGGAAAGCTGGCCCGCTTTCAGCACGTTGTAAACCGGCGCGCCGAAAGTTTCGGCTTCCGGCACGACCTGATTCAGAATGCTGGGATCGCTGTCTTCGGTTAGTTGATACGTCAGATGGCCGAAATGATGCGAACCCGGAATGAATTTCATGCAGGCGTTTTCCATGTCGGCATCGTCAATTGCCAGCCAGACCGTGACAGCGTTTGAAGGCGTCAACGGCCAATAGCCCGCGTCCTGATGCCAGCCAACCGTTCGCCCATCACCCGGAAGTTTGCAGAAATAATGCGACCCCCATCCGACGACGTTTTCGCCCAGCAGGTCTTTGACATAAGCGACAATGCGCGGTTCTGTCAGTAAGTCGTAAACTTTGCCGTACAACAGATGGGCCGTCTTGATCGAATAATTGTCCTGCCCTGATGCCAGCACTTGCGCTAACAAATCGTCAAAGTAGCGGCGATGTTCAGCAATTTCCGCTTCGCTGAAAATATTGATGCCGGTGATATAACCTTCGCGGTTGAAGGCTTCGATTTGCCCTGGCGTCAGCACCTGCGGCTGCGAAACTTGAGCCGGATGAAATCGCAGGTCACGGTTCATTGCGGCCAAGCGGTCTTCTTCCGGAAAGAGTTTCTGAAACTCCGGATTCTGATGTTGATTGATGGTTTGAATTGAAGATTCTGTCTGCATGATGTTGCGGAGTATTCACATGGACGGCCATAATCGCAACGCTTTTTGAGTCAGTACCGCGCGCGGTAACAAGCGGCTTCTGGCGCAAAGGTGCTCCCTACCGGTCGCGGTACTGACTGGTTGTGCTTCTTCAACTGCTTCAACCCTGATACAAAACGCCATGTACAACCTTGACGAAACACAGCAACAAATCGTGCGAAGTCTGCGCGAATTTGTCGAACGCGAAGTGCTGCCCACTGCCAGCAAACTGGAACACGACAATGAATATCCGCACGCGCTGGTTGAAAGCATGAAAAAGCTCGGCCTGTTTGGCGCAAACGTGCCGGAAGAGTTCGGCGGCTTGGCGCTCGGCTACACGACTTACGCGCTGATGATGGAAGAGCTGGCGCGCGGCTGGATGAGTCTGGTTGGACCCATTGGCACGCATTCGGTGTGTTGCGACATCATTACTCGTTTTGGCACAGAAGAGCAGAAGCAACGGTTTTTGCCCGAAATGGCGACGGGAGAGAGGCGCGGTGGTTTGGCACTGACAGAATCCGATGCGGGAACCGATGTGCAGAATTTGCGAACGACTGCGGTGCGCAAAGGCGATGGCTACGTCATTAACGGTTCGAAGATGTGGATCACCAATGGTCGGTACGGCAATACATTCGTGCTGGCGGCGAAAACCGATCCGAAAGCGCAACCAGCGCACAAAGGCATTTCAGCATTCGTCATTGAAAAGGGCGGAGAAGGATTCACCGTCCAGCGCGACATTGAAAAGCTCGGCTACAAGGGCGTCGAAACCTGCGAACTGCTATTTGAAGATTTCTTTGTTCCGGCGGAAAACCTGATCGGCGGGCGCGAAGGGGAAGGCTTCAAGCAAATCATGACCGGCCTGGAAAGCGAGCGCATCAACGTTGCCGCGCGGGGAGTCGGTCTGGCGCAAGCCGCGTTTGAAGACGCGATTCATTACGCGCAACAGCGGCGAACGTTCGGAAAAGCCATCGCCGAACATCAAACCATCCAGATTATGCTGGCCGAGATGGGAACCAAGATCGAAGCCGCTCGCCTGTTGGTTCGTTCGGCAGCGGAAAAGAAAGATCGGGGTGAACGCTGCGACCTGGAAGCGGGGATGGCAAAACTGTTTGCTACGGAAACCGCGCAGGAAGTCGCGTTGCTGGCAATGCGCGTTCACGGCGGTAACGGCTACGCCAAAGATTTTCGCGTCGAACGGTATTATCGGGACGCTCCGCTGCTGATCATTGGCGGCGGAACGAACGAACTTCAACGATTGATCATCGCCAAAGGCCTGATCGCTAAGTATAAGGTTTAATTCTCTACGAAGCAGATAGAGAGACAGAGGGAAGGAGGGAAAGAGAGCAGGAGGGGTAAGTCAGTGGTAGTTCACATCTCTCTGTCCCTCAATCGCTCCGTCCCTCTATCCCTCATCGAACTTCGTGGGAAAAACGGAGAAACCATGGCAGGAAGATACCTGGAAGATTTCAATGTCGGCGACGTTTACAAACACTGGCCGGGACGCACGGTCACGGAATTTGATGACACTTGGTTCAGCTTGATGACGATGAACCAGAACCCTCTGCACATTGACGAACATTACGCGCAAAGCACACAGCACGGGCGACGACTGGTCAACGGCACGTTCATCTTCAGCTTGGTCGTTGGCATGTCCGTCAACGATGTCAGTTTGCACGCCATCGCCAATCTGGAATACGAAAGCGTCAAACACGTCTTGCCAAGCTTTCACGGCGACACGATTTACGCCGAAACCGAAGTGCTGGAAATCCGCGAATCGCAAAGCAAGCCAGATCGCGGCGTAGTGTATGTGGAAACTCGCGGGCGTAATCAAAATGACGAAGTCGTCCTGACCTTGCGTCGCCGCGTGCTAATTCCGAAAAGGAGCAAAGCCTGATGCGAAGCCTGTTATTCGTCCCTGGCGTGTCGGAAAAGATGATTCTGAAAGCGCGCGACCTTGACGCCGATGCGTTGATTCTGGATTTGGAAGATGCCGTTTCGCCAGACCGCAAAGCCGAAGCTCGGCAAACAGTTACGCGAATGCTTGGCGAAACCGATTTTGGAGCAAAACCGGTTTTCGTTCGCATCAATCGTCTGGCCGCAGGTTTCAGCGAAGAAGACGCCAGAGCTGTTGCCGCAAGCCGTGCCTTTGGCGCGGTGATGCCCAAAGTTGATTACCCGGAAGAAGTCGCGGCAGTTGCCAAGTTGCTAGCAAATCACCAGCGGCTGATCTGCATGATTGAATCGCCGCGCGGAGTTCTGAACTGTCCGGCGATTGCTGAAGCCAGTCCGATGATTGATGGCCTGATGTTCGGCTCCGCGGATTTTTCCACGGCAACGCGTGCGCGGCTAACCGAAGGCGAGCCGGAATTGTTGGTCGCTCGTTCGCGGATGCTGTATTCGGCTCGCGCTGCTGGCATTGAAGCTTACGATGCGCCGTACTTTTCCATTCCCGATCTGGAAGGGTTGCGCAAAGACAGCGAACGCGCGCGCAATCTTGGCTATGATGGGCGTGCGATCATTCATCCTTCGCACATTGCCATTACCAACGAAGTCTTTTCTCCATCCGAGGCGGAAGTCGCCCACGCTCGCAAAATCGTCGCTGCGATGCAGAATGCGCTCGATCGCGGATTGGCGGCTGTGCAGTTTGAAGGCCAGTTGATCGAACCGCTGCACGCACGTGCTGCTCAGCGGATTCTTGATGTGGCGGAAAAATTCGGGAAATAAATTCCATGTCCGATTGTGGCGAGAACGGGCGGAGCAAACCCGCTACGATCTTGCCTATGAACACACAAACCAATTTTCAAATTCGTCCCTTGTCGCCGGAAGTGGCTAAAGCCGCCCGGAAAACTCGCGTGGATCGTTTTGGCAATCCGCTTACCGTGTTGCGCGATGGAAATCCGCATCAATGCCGCGTTTGCCTGACAATGTCGAAATCTGACGAAGGCGTAATTTTGCTGGCGTATCGCCCGTTTGAATCCAACCAACCGTACGCCGAAACAGGCCCGATTTTTGTACATGAGCGGACTTGCCAGCCTTATGACAATTATTCGACATATCCGCCGGAATTTCCTCGCTCTGCGGTTGTGCTGCGTGGTTATTCCAGTGAGGATCGTATTGTTGGCGCCGAAGCCGTCGGGCAACGCGTGGTTGAAGATGTCATCCGCGAGATGTTTGCAAACCCGGCGATTGAATACATCCACGCCCGGAATCTGGGCTACGGTTGTTTTATGTTTCGGATCAATCGGAATTAGCATCCCTGCCAACCGAAGAAATCCATTTGGGCGAACCGGCTCGTAACATCGAACGCTTTTCCATCATCTCACCGTGGAGGCGTTATGCCGCAACACAAATCATTGAATGAAATTCTGACGCTCGATCCGGTTCGTGATCATCAGCGGATTATGTTCTTGTTGGCGACGCACGAATTTCCGTTCGATATGGTTCGCTCGCTGGAATTTGCGCTGTTTCGCACCTTTGCCGTGCCCAGCATCGGATCGCTGCTGGATCGAACCGGCGAATTCGGCAAACGCGCGCAGAAACGGTACGACGACACCGATCTGATCATGAGCCAGATTTACGAGTTCGGGTACGATAGCGAAAAAGGTCGCCGCGCAATCGAACGAATGAACAGCTTGCACGGGCGATTCAAGATCGCCAATGACGATTTTCGCTACGTGCTTTCAACCTTTATCTTCGAGCCGATTCGTTGGATTGACCGCTTCGGTTGGCGGCAAATGGTGGAGCAGGAACGGCTGGGGCTGTTCTACTTCTGGCGCGAAGTCGGCAAGCGAATGAACATTCAAGACATTCCAGAAAGTTTTGAAGAATACGAACAGTTCAACATCCAATACGAACACGAGCGCTTTCGATATTCCGACGCCAGCCGCCGCACCGCCGAAGCCACACGCAACCTGTTTCTGTCGTGGATGCTGCCAAAACCATTGTGGAAATTGGGAGAGCCTTTTGTGTATGCCTTGATGGATGATCGGCTGTGTGCGGCATTTGGGTTTCCGCAAC
>CAZXHW010000217.1:0-10479 GCA_964639915.1 uncultured Heliomicrobium sp. | reverse complement strand
TGTCACCCGCACCCAAAAAGGCAAACGCGACGCCGGCAACAGCCAGCGCCGCCAACGTCACAATGAAGCTGACAATTGCCAGCAGTTTCCAGAGTTTCCCCGATGAAGTTGTGGGTATCGTTGGGTCGGTCATCATCTTCTCCTGCTCTATTCCCCTTGTCCAAGTTCTAATGCGAACGGATTGCTGTTTTGCCAACCTGTGCAGCCCGTTTTGCGAAAATGTTCCAGCCGGCGAATTGTGATTTCGCAAAAGATGGGATCAATATCCATTGTCAGGCAGCTTCGTCCGGCCATTTCCGCCGCCAGCAGAGTCGTTCCCGAATGAGCAAAAAAGTCCAGAATCACGTCTCCAGGCGCTGAACTGGCGTCAATAATCCGCCGAATTGCTTTCAATGGTTTTTGAGCGTAACAGCCGTTGACGTTTTCTTCCATCCGGTAAAACACCTGCTGAACGTCAATCCAGACATTGCCCGGACGAAGGGTATCGGATTTTCCGCGCTCAAAATTTTCCGTCAGTTCGCCGCCGATTTTCTTGTAATAGCCTTTCACGGCTTTGGGGATTTCCGTGTACTGCGGCGTGAATTTCGGATCGCCTTTAGTGTAATAAAGTAATTCCTGCCGCAGGCTCATCCAGTTTTTCTGTGTCCCATAACCCCGCTGGTTCCGCAGCGTGATGAAGCTGCGGGAACGAAAATTGGTTTCGCGCATCATCAGCATCAATTCCGGCAAAGGAGCAAATCCAGCCCGTTGATCCGCGCCGATCCACAAATACAAGCTGCTGTCTTCAGCCAGAGCGGATTCTGTGGTTTCAACGACTTTTCTGCACCAAGGGATGAAATCATCAACCTGTCGCTGTTCGAACGCGATGAAGTTGTACGGCAGATCGTGAATTGCCAATGATGATTTCAGATTGCCGCAAAGCTTCAACACATCTTTTGGCTCGGCGGCATCCAGGCAACCGACTTGATGTCCATGCAATTCGTCTCGCCAGATTTCGCCCGGTTTCAACCTGCAAAAAGGCAAAAGCCGCTGTCTGAGCTGTTCATCACGGTCCAGACGCGCCAACGGATGTTTCAACATAAACAGTTTGTGGAGAAAGTCTAAAACGAATGGCGAAAGATTGATATGAAGCGCGAGCGGTGAAATTTATTTGTTGTCAGTTGTGCCTGCTTTTTTGCGGTAACCGCGAACGGCAAGATCAGCCAGATGTTGTGTGGAAAACCGTTCGCGCGAACCTGATTCCCGTTCACGAAGCGCCACCCAGCCCAATGCGTAAGGCAGCATAAAGTAATGCAGCTTGCCTCCGGCGCCTTCAAAGATGTTTGAAAGGAACATGACCAGAATTTGCGCTGCTCCTCCGGCGGCAACTGGTTGCGGCAACGCTGGCTCGCCAATGAACCGTGCGCCCATTATATGCAACGGTTCGTAGCTCAAAAACACGAACAATAACAGACCGGCAAAGTAACTGGCCAACGAAGAGATGTCATCTTTTCTCCAGGCAATCATCAAGCTGAAAAAAATGATAACCGTGACTGTTAACACCAGATAAGGGGCAAAGACCGGACGCGACCAGGTCACCTGACGTCCCCGAGAAACCAGACCGGCGATAAAAGACATCGCAACCACGATTACGCTTAATGCCCAAAATGGACGCCATTCTTTGGTTTTGGCTCTGGACGACCGCAAATCCGCATACCAGAACGCAAACAGCCCGACGATTCCGCCCTCGAACATTCCCTGGCAAATTAACGATGGAGCTGCAGACAACGCAATGCCAAAAACTTTGACAGGCGCAACAGCATTGAGTTCGCCCATAACCCCACCGAATTTTCCCAGCACATTCAACGCGACGCCGATTCCGAACATCAGCAGAAAGCGGCGATCCTGTTTGTAGTAAAAGAAATAGGCAGCAACGGCCAGACTGATGACCATCAGGATCAAACGGGTTTCGTAATAACCCGCCTGATCAAAATTCCTGAGCATCAAGTAGTCCATAGTGTAATCCCCAGACCTAGTTATGGGGGGCAACCGGTTGGCGAACAGTTCACGCTGAATTGAATTTACAGTTCGGAATTCTACTCTCTCAGGCGATGAGGGCAAACCCGGTAAAATATATTCGGTTATGCTTCTTGCTGCGAACGCGAAGCGATCAGAAGAATCAGAGTTAATGCGCTGAGCAATGTAGCCACAACGATCCAGGCCATGACTTGACCGCCATATGGCTCAAAAAACTGGCCGATCAATCGCGGCCAGAACATGCCGCCAGCCGACGAACCGACCAGAAAAAATCCAGTGACTTTGCCTGACAGATGCAGCTTGCTTTGTGCAAAGCCAAACGTGCTGGGAAAAACCGGTGCGATTGAAATCCCGAAGCCTATGACGCACGTCCAAACCAGGGACGTTGAAGAGGGAAAAATTAGTAGCGCCGCAGCAAACAGTGCGGCCAAACTGATGAACAGCACAATTAACGGCAACGCCGCAAAGCGAGTCGAAAGCCAGATTGTCGCCAACCTTCCGAAGGTGAACGCTGCCCAGAATGCAGAATTGATTTTGTAAGCCTCATGAGTGCTGATGCCTTGATTCACTGTGTAGCTGAAAACCCAGCCCATCACACTGGCTTCTGCGCCAACTTCCAGAAAGAAATACAGAATCAGCAACCCGACCAACGTTGCCGGAATTGCAGCGGCAATTTCTTCATGATGTTCTGCTCGTGGGCGGGGACTGGTTGAAAGCATCGTCAACAATCCCGGCAATACCCCCAGCAAAGCAAGACTCCAGTACGCCCAACGCAATCCGTTCGGGTGCTCGGCAAACATGGCGACGAACATCGGGGCAATAAATCCCCCAAAGCCAAAAGCGAAATGAAGCGTGCTCATAAAAGGGCGTACTTTATCGCCGTGAACCATAACGATCATCGCGTTGCCACCAACGTTGATCGAAGCCGATGCCAATCCAATAAAAACTGACAATAGCAGCAAAAGCCACAAAAAGCCGGAAACCGGGAACAGAGCCATGGCAACAGCCGAAATCAGCAGTGAAATGGCCAGTAACGGATGACCGGTGACGCGGTCATACATTCGCCCAATCAACCACGAACCAACCATGGTTCCGGCTGCCCGGGCGACAAACAAATTGCTGATCTGCTTCATTTCGACGTTGGTTTGCGCCGCCAGTGCAGGCAAAGTCGGCCCAATTGAACCTGAGACAAGACCGAGTGCGACAAAGGCCAGGGAATAGAGAATTGTTTTGGACATCTAGGGTGTTGGGTAACTCACAAAACCGGGCTTTACAAAACCGAACGGGCCATCTCAGCGACGCTCTTACCAATCGAAAGGCAGGAAGTCAGTCCGGGGGATTCAATGCCGATCAGATGAATCACCTGTGGCCAGCGCGGATCATGTTCGATTACCCAATCGGCAATTGTGTGAACGTGTTCCGGTGTCAGCCGAGGGCGAAGTCCCGTGTAGCTCAGACGTAAATCTTCCAGCCGCAAGCTCGGACACATTAGCTTTGCCGATTCGTAATGTTCGGTGATTGGAGTGCGGTCGCTTTCGTAATCGTCTTTGCTTTGGCGGTAGCGAGCGTTTGGCCCAACCAGCAAAGTTCCGCCAGTCGTCCGTGTGAAGTGAACTCCCAAGCCGTGGCCTGTGGGCAGTGGCAGCGGATAAACCAAACCATTGACGATATTGCTGCGGCTGGGAATGACTTCGGCGTACTCGCCCCGACAAGGGTAAACCGTGTGCTGGGTGAATCCGAACATTTGCGCAACTTCGTCGGAAAACAGTCCGGCGGCGTTGATGACCACGCGCGCTTGAACCTCTTCGCGTTCGGTGCGAATAGTAGTCACGCCGTTTTTAACTTCGGCTGCGATGACTTTGGTGTTGGTCAGAATGTGCGCGCCGTTTGATTGCGCTATGCGCGCCAGCGTTTTGATCAATTCTTCGGCTTCGACGATGCCGGTGGTTGGCGAATGAATGGCTAGCGGCGAAACAATGTTTGGCTCGATCTTCTGAATTTCGCTGCGATCAACAATTCGCAAATCCAGAACGCCGTTTTCTTCGGCTCGCTGTTTCAACGCCTCAAGCTGCGGCAAATGTTCTTCGCTGTTGGCGACAATCAGTTTGCCGATTCGTTGATGGGGAATGCTGTGTTTGGCGCAAAACTCGTACATCATCGGAACGCCGCGCACGCAATGAACAGCTTTCAACGATCCTGGCTTGTAGTAAATCCCTGCGTGAATGACTCCGCTGTTGCGCGTTGAAGTTCCCAGGCCAAGTCGCGGCAAGGCTTCCAGCAAAAACACGTCATCCGCGAAACGCGAGACTTCAGCGGCGATGGCTGTGCCGATGACGCCTCCGCCAATGATGACCACATTTACGATTTCAGCCATAACTCACTTGTGATTCAGGCTCACACGCTCGACGCGGATTGCTTTTCCCGTCGCGTCATCAATGTCCACAATCAAACCGTTGAGTTTGATGTCGCCGTCGCAGGGTTCAAAGCGTGGGGATATACCTTTCAGAAAGCGCTCGATGACGATTCCGGTTTGCATGCCAATCACGCCATCGTGAGGGCCGGTCATGCCTAAATCGGTCAAATAGGCGGTGCAGTTCGGGAAAATCTGTTCGTCGGCCGTCTGCACATGAGTGTGTGTGCCGACGACGGCGGAAACTCGCCCATCCAGATAACGGCCCATTGCCATTTTCTCGGCGGTGGTTTCAGCGTGAATGTCCACAAGAATAATTTTTACGGGAGGTTCCAAGGCGGCTAATTGAACGTCAACGCAGCGAAACGGATCATCGGAAGGCTGCATAAAAGCGCGGCCTTGCAGGTTGATGACGGCCACAGGAATGCCTTTGACTTTGCCTACCCAGCGGCCTTTGCCTGGGATTCCGGGAGCGTAATTGGCGGGACGCAGCAGTCGGGGTTCGCGTTCGATGAAATCGAGAATCTCTTTTTTGTCGAAAATGTGATTGCCAGAAGTCATCACATCAACGCCAGCGGCGAACAAATCTTCGGCGATACGTGAGGTAATTGAATACCCTCCGGCGGCGTTTTCGATATTCGAAACAACGAAATCAATTTCGCGCTGCAAGCGCAAATCGAATAAGCGCTCTTCAAGCACACGGCGACCAGCGCGAGCCATGGTGTCGCCGGTCAACAGAACTCTGAACATTGGGATTGAAAGGCCTTTCTAAGTCAGTCGCATTGTACCCAAGAACCGATGCGATGACGGAAGTGAAAAAGGAACGGTCAAAAAAGTAATGAGAACTTCCGCGGGGCCGTGACATAAGCTTCATTTGAACCTGTTCAAAACAGGTGGGTGACCTTAGCTCCGTGGCGTAGATTCTCGCAACGGTGGCGAGCATTCCGGCCAACAGAAAATTGCATCAGTCCCCGATCAAATGAATAGGAACAAATTGAATTGCTTACACCACTAACTTTGCAGAAGCTCTCTTACGATCCGCATACTAGACCCGCAAGGTTTGAAGCGTCAATACCCCGCGGTCAGCAATTTTTTCGATTTACGCATGATGTTCCTGCAAACTAATCACACTCAATTTGCCATCTTTTTTCATTGCAGCAATTGCGCTGGCAGCAGCATTGGCGCCAGTCAGTGTCGTAAACGTCACAACACTATATTGCATGGCCGCTCTGCGAATGGCGCGCTCGTCATAATACGAAGCGCGTCCCAGCGGCGTGTTGACGATCAGGTCAATTTCGTCGCTTTTGATTAAATCAACCACGTTCGGGCGGCCTTCGTTGACCTTGAAAACTTTTTCGGTCGGAACGCCGGATTCATTCAGGAAGCCTGCGGTTCCGCGCGTGGCGACAATCTTGAATCCGAGTTCTTGCAGCCGTTTGGCAATTCGAACCGCGTTCTTTTTGTCGTTGTCGTTGACGCTAATAAACGCTGTGCCTTCGGTCGGCAGTGCGGAATTCGCGCCCATTTGCGCTTTGGCAAACGCTCCGCCGAAACTGTCGGCCATTCCCATCACTTCGCCGGTCGAGCGCATTTCCGGGCCAAGCACAGGATCAACGCCGGGGAATTTCGCAAACGGAAAAACCGGGCCTTTAATGAAGAAGCTGCTGACAGTCAGCTCTTCCGGCAAATTGAACTCTGCAAGTTTTCGGCCTGTCATAATGCGCGCGGCAATCTTGGCCAGCGGAACCCCGACCGCTTTGGAAACAAACGGAACTGTGCGCGAAGCTCTTGGGTTTACTTCCAGAACGTAAACAATGTCGTCTTTGATGGCGAACTGAATGTTCATCAAACCGCGAACTTCCAGCGCTTTGGCAAGCTGGCGCGTGTAGCGCCGCATCGTGTCCAGATGCTCCGGCTTGACCATATAAGGCGGCAACACGCACGAAGAATCGCCAGAGTGAATTCCGGCTTCTTCTATGTGTTCCTGAATTCCGGCGATGACGCAGTGATCGCCGTCGGCCAGCGCGTCCACGTCCACTTCAAAAGCGTCTTCCAGAAAGCGATCAATCAAAACAGGTTTTTCGGGCGAAGCCTCGACAGCATTTTTCATGTACTGTTCCAGGCTGGATTCGTCGTAAACGATCATCATCGCCCGTCCGCCCAGAACGTAACTTGGCCTGACCAGCACAGGGTAACCAATGCTGGCGGCGACGCGTTTGGCTTCTTCAATCGTCACCGCTGTGCCGTTGACCGGCTGCGGAATGTTCAGGTCGGAAATCAGCTTGCCGAATCGTTTGCGGTCTTCCGCCAGGTCAATGGATTCCGGCGAAGTGCCAATGATTGGGACGCCAGCTTTGTAAAGCCGCATGGCCAGGTTGAGCGGCGTCTGCCCGCCAAACTGCACGATCACGCCTTCAGGCTTTTCCATGTCAACAATGTGCATCACGTCTTCGAACGTCAGCGGCTCGAAATACAGACGGTCGGATGTGTCGTAATCGGTCGAAACGGTTTCCGGATTACAGTTGACCATGATGGTTTCGTAGCCGTCTTCTTTCAGCGCGAAGGCTGCGTGGCAGCAGCAGTAGTCGAATTCAATCCCTTGGCCGATTCGATTCGGGCCAGAACCCAGAATCATGATTTTGCGGCGATTGCTTGGTGTTGCTTCGCATTCGCTTTCATAAGTCGAATACAAATAAGGGGTATGCGATTCAAACTCGGCTCCGCAGGTGTCAACACGTTTGTAGACCGGTTTTATGTTTTCAGTTAATCGTTTGGCACGAATTTCATCCTCAGTCATTTTCAGCAGATCGGGGATGCGCGCATCAGAAAAGCCCATCCGCTTGGCGCGCCGAATCTGATCAGCGGAAAGCGAGGAAAAGTCTTCTTCCTTGATTTCGTTTTGCAACTCGACGATTTGCCTGAGCTGATTCAAAAACCACGGGTCAATGTTGGTCAGTTCGTGCAACTCATCAATGGTCCATCCGCGCTCAAATGCCGCGTGCAGGTAATGAATGCGGTCTGAGTTTGGAATGATCAGTTTACGCCGCAGCGTTTCGTCATCCACGTAACCCACATATGGTGACCCTCTACGTTCCAAAGAGCGCACGCCTTTCAAAAAAGCTTCCTTGAAGGTGCGGCCAATCGCCATTACTTCGCCGACGGATTTCATTTGTGTGCCCAGCGTGTCTTCTGCGCCGGGGAATTTTTCAAATGCCCACTTCGGAATTTTGACGACAACGTAATCAATTGTCGGTTCAAACGAAGCCGGAGTCTTTTTGGTGATGTCGTTTGGAATTTCATCCAGCGTGTAGCCAACGGCCAGCTTGGCGGCGATTTTGGCAATCGGGAAGCCAGTGGCTTTTGAAGCCAGTGCTGATGAACGCGAAACGCGCGGGTTCATTTCAATCACGCGCAGGCTGCCGTCGCGCGGATTCAAGGCAAACTGAATGTTCGATCCACCCGTTTCGACGCCGACTTTGCGTATGATCTTGATCGAAGCGTCGCGCATCATCTGATATTCGCGGTCGGTTAACGTTTGCGCCGGAGCGACGGTGATCGAATCGCCGGTGTGAACTCCCATCGCGTCGAAATTTTCAATCGAACAGATGATGACCACGTTGTCGGCCAGATCGCGCATCACTTCCAACTCATATTCTTTCCAGCCGATGATGGATTCTTCGACCAGAATTTCACTGATTGGGCTGGCTGTCAGACCGCGCTCGGCGATTTCCTCAAACTCTTCGTAGTTGTACGCAATGCCTCCGCCCGTGCCACCCAGCGTAAAGCTGGGACGAATGATGATCGGGAAGTTAATCTCTTCGGTGGCGGCTTGCGCTTCAAACATCGAATGGCAAAAACGCGCTTTCGGCATCTGCAAGCCGATTTCGTCCATTGCTTTTTTGAACAGCAAGCGGTCTTCGCCGACTTTGATGGCTTCCAGCTTTGCGCCAATCAGTTCTACGTTGAATTGCGCCAGCACGCCGCTTTCGGCCAGCTTCACAGTCAGATTCAAGGCTGTCTGTCCGCCAACTGTGGGCAATAAAGCATCCGGCCGTTCGCGTTCGATGATGGCAGTGACAGCTTCGACGGTCAGCGGTTCGACATAAGTGCGGTCGGCCAGTTCCGGGTCGGTCATAATCGTCGCCGGATTGGAGTTGACCAGCACGACTTCGTAACCTTCCTGCTTCAAAGCGCGACAGGCTTGCGTGCCAGAATAATCGAATTCACAGGCTTGGCCGATGACAATTGGGCCAGAGCCGATGATCATAATTTTGCGTATATCGGTTCGTTTGGGCATTTCAGTGCTTGATGAGTGAAATCGGAATTGAGGCTGAGAAATTACCACACCGAACCTATTGAGCAAAACTGCGCTGGATTTGGGCAAGTAACGTCAGGCGCTCAATCGCACATTAAAAAAGCTATTCGTGCTTGCGCAGTTTCAATTCGGCCAGCTTCCATTTCGGCCATTTCGAAGTAAAGCTGTAGCGGTTGGTGGCTTGAGCCAGTCCTTCTACACGATTGGATCCGCAGTCAGGGCACTCGGCGTGTAATCCGCGCGAGACAGTTCGACAGGCGGTGCAAATAGTGAATTCGGTGGAAAATGTAAGCGCGGAAACTTGTGTTTGTTTGAACGCTTGCCGGACGAATTCGGCCAGTTCTGTGGCTTCAGGCAGCGTCTGGCCCAGCGCGATATCGCTGGTTGAATTCCAAATCATCCCGTTTTGCAGAGCGCCTTCAATTGTCAGTTGATTGATCGGGCTGATGTTTGAAGCCGCTGGTAGTTTGGCGGAGTTGGTATAAAACATGACGTCCGTTTCACTTTGGACGGCAGTAAGCGGGCGTTTCAAAGATTGTCTCACTGCCTCGTCTCCAAACCGCCCAGCATCCAACATGGCCAGCCTATGTGATGCCGTTACATCGTGCGATTCGGCCATCAAAAATTGAACCTTGTGTTTTGCCGACAACTTGGCGGCTTCCGCGTGAAGATGCGCAATGACTTTGGCCGCAAACTCTTGCGCTGTAGCCGAATCTTCAACCGATTCGCCAGTGATTAGTTGAGCCAGTTCTGCTAAACCGATTGGGCAAATCGCGTGCGAAGTCCAACTGAGAGGAAGAAACGGTTCTTTATCGGGACGCATGGCCAGCATGGCCAAGGGTCCAGCCTCGCCGCGCGCCAACAGCTTTTCCAGAAACACGCGTTTTTCCAGCGACGCTTGCGCCGCAAGTTCAAGCAAACCTGTCAGCAATTCAAAAACTTTCGGCTGACTGTCTTCTGCCTGGAAAGCCACGCGTGGCAAGTTGATGGCGACCGAAGAAAAGATCGCTGCCCGCCACTGCCAACTTTCCGCAGAATTTGCGGACGGACCACTGCCAGAACGTTGCAATTTATCGCCACTGATACCAAATCGAGATGAGAATGCAGAAGCTGCTTCATCCCCGTTGGGACGGTCAAATGCCAAAACCACGCCGCCTCGTTCCGAAGCTGCTCGGCAAGCCAATTCCAAAAAATCCTGGTTGGCGGGATTTTCAAAAAATGAATTTGTCAGATGGAGCACAGGGCGCGAACCGATGAAAGGAAGGAAGGCCTTGACCGTCACCCTCCAGATAAACTTCGAAGATTGCTCGCAGAAATTCACGTGCGGTTTCATTCATCGAACCATAACTGGCCGTAAATTTTTCGCCACCGGCTCCGATTGTTGGCAAGTCTCGCAGATATGCAGGGGCATCCCAGTCCAAATGTAAGTCGCAGCGGACCGGCTGGCCTCCGCGCGCAACAACCGGAGTGGAAAGCTCAAACAATAAGCTCTGCGCCAACTGCTTGATTTCGCGCTGGCTCAAACCGGCAAGCATTGGCGCAAAAGCGAAGTTGACTGAATCCCAGGCAAGTGCGTCGCTGAAATAGCCTTGCAACGCCGCAGTGTAGGTAACCAAATGTGAAGAGAGAACTTCGGCTCGTTTGGCAGGACGCGATCCCACCAACCCGCTTGGCAAGCGAATGCCCAGGCGCTTGATGAAATCAATTGAACCGATCATCGCCGTTGGGCGGTCAATTT
>CAZXHW010000216.1:4925-10515 GCA_964639915.1 uncultured Heliomicrobium sp. | reverse complement strand
TGCCAGGCCAATACACGAGCCGACGGAAGCGCCACCATCACCGACAACAACGTGACGTACAGAGAGATCCCTGAACTGGCGACCAGCGCGGGCAATACATCCGCCGTGGGTGAAAAAATATAGCGCCAGGCACGCAGGCTCCACACAGCGGGCAACAACGCGGGCCAGTACCAAGCTTGTGCCAGCGAACGCGTCGCCAGCAACAGCAGCGGCACCGTTGCCAAGCCAATAATCACCGGCAGCGCCGCACCCCGCCCCAATTTGTTTGCACTGAGTTTCATTTCACAGGATAAAAGGCCGTTCCAGTCCAATGAGCGCGCGCGTTAACCGCAAATAGCCCCAGGCCAGCGCCGCCGTCAGCAGTGTGCTGATGACAGCCAGCGCAATCGCGCCTGGTCGCGCCAGCAAATTCACATCCAGATAACGTTGCTGCGCCACGACGGATACCATCGCCGGATAAGGCCGTCCCAAAATGAATGGCACTTCAAACGCGCCAAAGATAAACGCAAAGACCATCAGCGAAGAAGAAATCACGGCGGGCGCAACCAGCGGCAAGGTCACATAGCGAAACCGCTGCCAGGCCGAAGCGCCCAGCACACGGGCTGCTTGTTCGTATTCATCGCCAAGCCTGGCCAGCAGCGCCAGGGTCATTAGCGTGATGAACGGCACTTCTTTCAACACATACGCCAAAATAATTCCCGCGCCGTAACGGTCGTTGATCAGCGCGGGAAAGTCTGCGGGTTGATGAATCAGGCCCACCGCAAACGCCAACCGCGCCAGCAATCCGCTGGGAGCGATCAGCGTAATTAACGCTCCCGCCATCGCCAGATGCGGAACGGCCAGCGGTATCTGCAATAACAAATTGACTGCCCGGCTGCGGCGGGAAAATTCGCGCAATCCCAGCGCCAGTGCCAACGCACAGATCGCTGAAATCGCCGTTGCCACTGTCGCCAGTTTCAGCGTCAGCCACAGCGAAGCGTACACCTCGCGATCCCGGCTCAGTTCAACATAATGCCGGAGCGTGAAACTACTTTCGCCAGTCGGCGCGAAATAGCCCAGGCTTTGCGCCACTGCCAGCGCCAACCCGCCAGCAAACAACACCCCAATTACCGCCAGCGCTGGCAACAACATCAACCAGCGGCGTGCGATTACTTTATTCTGGATAGATAACTTCATTTGCCGGACGTTCGATTTTTGCGAATCTTCAATGCGAAATGGGACTAAACAGCTTGAGACAGAATTTTTAGACAGGATGCTCAGGATGCTTCTGGATGGACACAAAGAACCTTGCTGTTCGAAGAATTATCATCTTGAAACATCCTGCTCATCCTGTCTAAAAGTTTTTGTGATCCGATTTAGATTTCACCAGGCTCACTCGTGGTTTAACTCGCGGAATTTCAATCGGTAAGCAGCGCAAAAGCAAATGCTTCCGCCAACCTCGTTGAGAAACATGGCTGCGTGGTAGACTCCATCAATCTCAAAATAGGAAGACAACATGGAATCGCTTTATTACGTCGCAACTTTTCTCTGTCATCGCACCTGCCATCACTGTTACGAAGACCGCTTTCGGCCCTATTACGGCGCGGAACGAGACCGCGTGGTGGGCGAAAGTATCGCCAATCACGCTCGCATTATCGAAAATTTCCCCGACCGGATGACCTATCTGGACCAGAATGACTGCGACCCGGCAACGGGTCAGCCCCGTGAAAAGATCGGACGCATCATTCTGGCGGGCGGCGAAATTCTGCTGGAACCCGTGCGCGAACGCGTGTTGTATTCCGCCCTGGACCTGCTGCATCAAAAATACGGCAACGAAGTAAAGCTCATTATCCAGACCACTGGCGACCTGGTCACCGAAAAGATTGTCGAAGAATTGCTGGCGCATCACATCTGGCAGATTTCCGTTTCCGGCATCGATCATCACCACGACGGAATGGAAACCCTGGAAGCCCAGGAAAAACAGGTCGCCAAACTAACGCGAATTTTTGAATCGCGCGGCATGGAATTCAAACCTTTGGTTGCTGAAAGCGCCGGACAGGCAAAAGACGATGGACGGTACTTTTCGTTTTTCGGCGCAACCGAAGAAGCCTGGATCGGCCCGTTGTGGCCGCGCGGACGCGCACAACAAAACGAAATCTCGAAGGCGACACTTCAAGACAATTTCTGCAATCGATGGTCTGGCGCGCTCAACTTTTTGCAGTACCGTTATCAAGGTTCGGAAGTTTCCGTCGAGCCAAACGGAAACGTTTATCCATGCTGTATCAAAACCAAAGCGCCTATCGGCAGCCTGCTCGAAGAAAAACTGGAAGCGATTTTGGAGCGTTACGTCGGCAATCCGGTTTACGAAGCGCTTTCAATGGGGCATCCCGAACGGATGGGAATTACGCACGGCTGGACGGTAGAAAAATTCCTTGAAGCTTCGACCGTCCGGTTGCCTTCAGGCAATTTGTATCAAAACCTTTGCGTCGGCTGTGACAAATTCCATGAAGAAGTCCTGATTCCTGCTCGCAAGTCGTAAACTCATAACAGCCAATCCTTCACCCAAATCATTGCTGTCCGATGATGGCCCACTGTCCTCGCGCCTTCGCAAGATTTGCAACGCAGTGGCCAGTTCGCCCCGTTGCGCCAGCTTCCCATCACACCAGGCACAATGCTTGCTCATTCAATTGCTGACAAGAAACGAATCTGGTCTTTGTCGTAAATGCGCTTGAAATAAGGCTGATAAGCCACGCCGTTGAACCATTGGATGAGGAAAACTCCGCGTCACCGAATTTCGACTGGGTGGATTTACTCACATTGGCCAGCATTCGACGAAGGAGAAGAGATGACAAAACACATTGCAATTATCCAAGGGCATCCGGATGGGCAGCATCGCCATTATGGGCATGCGCTTGCAGACGCCTATTCCGACGGCGCGACGAAAGCCGGACATGAAGTTCGTATTATTGAGGTCGCCAAAATTGAGTTTCCCTTGCTGCATAGCAAGGAAGAATTTGATACCGGCGTTCCTCCGGAGCCGATCCGGCAAGCGCAGGACACAATCCGGTGGGCGGAGCATCTGGTGATTCTTTACCCGCTGTGGCTGGGTTCTATGCCTGCGCTGCTGAAAGCGTTTTTAGAGCAAACTTTTCGCCCCGGTTTTGCAACGCCAAAACTGAACGAAGGCAGTCCCTGGAAAAAGCTGCTGGCCGGAAAAAGCGCGCGTGTCATTGTCACCATGGGAATGCCGGCGTTTTTTTATCGCTGGTACTTCCGCGCGCATAGCCTGAAAAGTCTGGAGCGGAACATCCTTGCGTTTTGCGGCATTGGGCCGATCAAGGAAAGCCTGATCGGCCTGGTGGAGGCCAAAAACGGCAAGCGCGAAAAATGGCTGGGGAAAATGCGCACGCTGGGAAGTCAGGGAAAATAGGTTTCAACCGGCATCTTTTACAGAAAGGAAGCTATATGACGAAATTTGAAGAATTCAGGCAAAATCCGTTGCGGGCTCACAGTTTTTTGAATGGCATTCCGTTGCATTCGCTTGACCGGGTTGACCTGCCGGGCGGACGCGCGGAAATGACGTTACAGGAAATCAGCGAGGTTGTAGGGTTCAATGGCGAAGCGGAAATGAACGTTGGCTTTGCCACGAAATCGCTTTTCTGGCTGCGCGGTTTGATCGGCCGTATTCTGCACTGGGACGATGCGCCAAAATTGGTGGAATCGGTTTCTTACATTTCCAGGTTGAATGCAGAAGACCGCGCCCGAACGCTGGTCACACCCGGCAAGGTTTCAGGCATCGCGCGGATTCTGTACCAGTTTGAAAATGAAATGCTCGGAGAAATCATCAATCGCACGGTGCATTGTTTCTGGCTGTTGGCATCGGAACGAACTGCCAATAGATATGTCCTGTGGCTGGCCGTGTACGTGAAAAAGCTAAACTGGTTTACGCCAATTTATATGGCTGTGATTTCTCCGATGCTGAAATGGATCATTTACCCGGCAATGCTGAAAGGCGTGACAACGCGCTGGGATAAGGCTTTCCCTGCGGATCGTTCAAATAACGGACGTTCGCTGAAAAACGTGATGCCCAAAGCTTCCAGTTAAGTTCTGATACCGAATCATGTTCCATGCGCAGATAAACGATCAAAACCATGAGTTTGCTGAAGGATTCACCGTGTTGCAGGCGTTGCGGTCAGTCGGGGTTGAAGTGCCGACGCTATGCCACGACGAACGGTTGAAACCTGCGGGCGATTGCCGGATGTGTCTGGTGCAAATTGCGGGCTGGTCGCATCCGGTGACAGCTTGCAACACGCCGCTGGCGGACGGAATGGCGATTGTGACGCATTCACCGGGGCTGGAATCAGAACGGCGAAGCCTGTTGGCAATGTTGGCGGATCGGTATCCACCCGCTGCGGTTCATCAATTCCCTGACAAACCATTGCATCGGTACCTGCACGAATATGATTTGAATCACGGATGTTCGGGCGTTCCAGATCCTGCGCTGCTTGATGATTCACATCCCTACATTCGCGTGGACATGTCGCGTTGCATTGACTGTTACCGTTGCGTGCGAATCTGTGGCGAAGTGCAGGGGCAATTCGTTTGGGAAGTTCTGAACCGTGGCGCGGCAACGCGTATTGTTCCGGATTCAGGTTCAACCTTGCTGGAAAGTTCCTGTGTCAGTTGCGGCGCGTGTGTGGATACTTGTCCGACCGGCGCGCTGGAAGATAAATCTATTCTTCAATTTGGCGTTCCGACCGATTGGACCAAAACGACCTGCCCTTATTGCGGAACCGGATGCGAAATGAATGTCGGAACGCGGGCAGGCCGCATTGTGAACATCACGCCCGCGCACGATGCTCCCGTCAACAAAGGCCATCTTTGCGTCAAAGGCCGGTACAGTTACGAATTCGTTTATGCCGGCGACCGCATCACTTCGCCGATGATTCGTGAAAACGGCGAATGGCGAAGCGTATCCTGGGACGAAGCCATCAGCTTTACCGCTGAGCGGTTGCGCCAAATCGTTGCCGAACGTGGCCCGGACAGCGTTGGTGTGCTGGGTTCGGCGCGGGCCACCAACGAAGAAAACTATCTGGCGCAAAAATTTGCGCGCGTGGCGCTGGGAACGAACAACGTGGATTGTTGCGCGCGCGTCTGTCACGGCCCGACAGCAGCGGCCATGAAAATGACGCTGGGAACTGGCGCGGCGACGAACTCTTACGACGACATTGAACGCGCGCGCGTCATTTTGCTTTGCGGCGCGAATGCCACCGAAAATCATCCGATTGTCGGCGCGCGCATCAAACAAGCCGCGCTTCACGGAGCAAAACTGATCGTCATTGATCCGCGCAACATCGAACTGGCGCAGTACGCCGACATTCATCTGTCGCTTCGCCCGGGAACAAACGTGCCGCTGCTAAACGCAATGGCCTGCGCGATTCTGGAAGAAGGACTTTGTGATGAAACCTTCCTGGCCGACCGCGTATCCGATGTGGAAGAGTTCCGCGAATTCACACAACAGTTCACGCCCGAAAAAGTCGCATAGCTTTGCGGCCTTGAAGCGGACCAGATTTTAGACCCTATTGTTTTTGCCGCTCCCGCTGCGTCCGCC